>NZ_JBKEAE010000023.1:0-72003 GCF_047971885.1 Tropicimonas sp.
GTCCAAACCAACCGTCTCTCAACCGCCAGTCCGTCCCAACAGCACACTCAGCGCCGCCGGTGGACGCCTATCTAAGGAACACCTCAAACCATCGCAAGCGGTTTCTTCAAAAAAGACGGGACGCGCCTCGGGAGTGACAATTTAGGTTATTATTATCAGTGCATTAGGGTTCAAAAAAAGTGTGCGGCAGTCCCCGAGGGCACGTTTTGCCGGCGCGGGCAAGCCGTTTGCGCAGATAGATCGAGACCGATGGCCGGCTCTCCGCAGGGTCATCCGCAGAATCCCGGCGTCCGGTTGCGTGATCGCGCGGGTCGGCAAGGGAAACCATATCGCAGGGTCCTCGAATGACTGATGCAGGTTGTCGATGCTCAGCGCACACTCTGCGACACTCCTGTCCGGCCTCCGGGGAGTCTCGCTTCCATAGGCGCTTTTCACGCGACGCGCGGCTTGATATGAGGCCGCGTCTTTAACCAAGGAGATCCTTCGATGGGTTACAGGGTCGTCGTTGCCGGCGCCACGGGGAACGTGGGCCGCGAAATGCTGAATATCCTGGCCGAGCGCCAGTTTCCGGTTGACGAGATCGCGGCGCTTGCCAGCCGCAAATCGCTCGGCACCGAAGTCAGCTTCGGCGACAAGACCCTCAAGACCAGGGACCTCGACACTTTCGATTTTACCGGATGGGACATCGCGCTATTCGCCGTCGGCTCCAGTGCGACCAAGGCCTACGCACCGAAGGCGGCCGCCGCTGGCTGCGTGGTGATCGATAACTCGTCGCTCTACCGCTACGAGCCCGACGTCCCGCTGATCGTGCCCGAGGTCAACCCCGACGCGATCGAGGGCTATTCCAGGCGCAACATTATCGCCAACCCCAACTGTTCGACCGCGCAGATGGTCGTGGCGCTCAAGCCGCTGCACGACCGGGCGCGACTCAGGCGGGTGGTCGTCAGCACCTATCCATCGGTGTCCGGCGCCGGCAAGGAAGCGATCGACGAGTTGTGGAACCAGACCAAGGGCATGTACGTGCCCGGTCAGGAAGTAGAGCCGCACAGGTTCACCAAGCAGATCGCCTTCAACGTGATTCCGCATATCGATGTCTTCCTCGACGACGGCTCGACCAAGGAGGAATGGAAGATGGTCGCCGAAACGAAGAAGATCGTCGATCCGGCGATCAGGGTCACGGCCACCTGCGTGCGGGTGCCGGTATTCGTCGGCCATTCCGAGGCCATCAACATCGAGTTCGAGGATTTCCTCGACGAGGACGAGGCACGCGACATCCTCCGAGAATCGCCCGGCATCATGGTTGTCGACAAGCGCGAGGACGGCGGATACGTCACGCCGGTCGAATCTGTCGGTGAATACGCAACCTATATCAGCCGCATCCGGCAGGATTCGACCATCGAGAACGGCCTGAACATCTGGTGCGTGTCGGACAACCTGCGCAAGGGTGCGGCGCTGAACGCCGTTCAGATCGCCGAACTCCTCGGCAACCGCGTTCTCAGGAAGGGCTGAGCATCCCGGATTCCGGTACGGCGGCGTATCCCGCCGTACCGTTCGCGGCCCGCCTCAGACCTGCACGAAGCACCGCTCGTCCGGCAGGAAGTGTTCCAGCCGGCCCTCGCCGATATCGAACCAGATACCGTGCAGCGACAGCCGCTCTGCCTCGACCTCCTCGCGCACAAAGGGAAACTCCCAGAGATTTTCCAGCGAGACGATAACCGATTCCTTTTCGAGCGCGCGGATACGTTCGCTTTCCGGCTCGATTCCCGCGACACGCTCGTAGCCGGGTCGCAGGATTTCCAGCCAGCGGCCGACGAAACTGCCCTTTTCCTGAAGTTCCGGCGCCTTCCCCGAACACATGCTGTCGCAACCGGCAATGCCGCCGCAATCGGAATGGCCGATAACGACGACATGCGCCACACGCAGGATCCGCACCGCATATTCCAGCGCCGCCGAGGTGCCGTGCGGGTCTCCGTCGGGCAGATAGGGCGGAACGAGGTTCGCAATGTTGCGGTGCAGGAAGATATCACCCGTCTCGGCACTGAAGATACCGTTCACGTCAACCCGGCTGTCGCAGCAGGCAATTGCCATGATACGCGGGTTCTGGCCGTCTTCGGCCAGGCGCCGGTACCAGATCCTGTTTTCGTTGTAATTGGTTGCGCGCCAGCCGTTGTACCGGACCGTCAGATAGGGCGGCAGCGGACCCGCATGGATCTCCCTGTCTCGCGACAGTTTGGCGTCATCCGTCATCTGGATACTCCCGGATTTGGTCCTCCTTCCCTAGGCGGGAATCCGGGAGAATTCGAGACCAAACTTCCCGCACCCTAACCCTTTGTTCAGGACCTTCGGTGCAGGATGCCGAACGCTCCGGGGGACGACAAGGGCGAGGTGGATGTGAAACGAATCTCGATGCTGCTACACGAGGAACCGGTCGGGCTCGACCGGACGCCGCTCGAAACGCTGCACCGCCAACTGGGGCGGGCGGGCGCCGAAAACGTCACCTGCCGGACGCTCGAGGACCTGTCCGAGCGTCTTGCCGACCTCAGGCCCTTTGCCGGAGGCTGCCGGACAGATACCGAGCGGCTGGCGCGCGGTCTTGCCGGCGTTGCCGAGCAGATCGGCCTGACCATGCTGGCCCGGGTTGCCGGCGATGTTGCCTGTTGCGCGAATCGCGGCGATTTCGCGGCACTTTCCGCCACGCTCGCGCGGCTCGAACGGATCGGCGACCGCTCGCTGTCCGCCATCTGGGACCTTCAGGACCTCAGCGTCTGATTGCCCTTGCGGGCGGGACACAGGGCGATAGGGTTCGGCAAACCCCGACCCGAGCCCGCAGGTAGCCCGATGCCCACCTCCCCTGTCCTATCCTTTGCCGATTCCGGCACGCCTTCGACGCCGCTCCATATCGTCACGCAGGAGGATCTGGAGCACTGGCTCGGCAGCCAGCCGGAGACCGTCGCGGGCTGGCTCGGCCGGCTGGGGTTTTCCGGCGCGATAGGGCAAGGGTTTCTGGCACCAACGAGCGATGGCGCGATCGCCGTTGTCGGCTACGGCACACGGCAGCAGCGCGCGCGCGGGCGCTTCCATCTCGCCGCCGGCGCGGCAAGGGTTCCCGATGGCTGCTATCACATCGTCTCTTCGCTGCCACAGGACGAACTTGCCGCCGAAGCCCTCGGCTGGCTGCTTCTCGGCTACAGCTACCACCGGTTCAAGCCGGGCAAGCCACGGGCGCTCGGCCTGAAGGCGCCTGCCGGGCTCGATCCGGATCCCGTGCTCGCCATGGCGCGGGGCGAGGTTCTGACGCGCGACCTGATCAATACGCCGGCAAATCACATGGGACCGGCGGAACTGGAAGCAGCCATGCGCGCGGTTGCCCAGGACTTCGGCGCGACGGTCGCGGCGACAACGGGCGACGCGCTTCTTGCCGCCGACCTGCCGCTGATCCATGCGGTCGGTCGTGCCTCTGATCGCGCACCGCGCCTGATCGACCTGCGCTGGGGGGGCACGGGGCCACGGCTGACACTGGTCGGCAAGGGGGTCTGCTTCGATACCGGCGGGCTGAACCTGAAACCCGCGTCCTCCATGGGGCTGATGAAAAAGGACATGGGGGGGGCTGCCACGGTTCTCGGACTGGCGCAGATGATCATGTCGCTGGACATGCCTGTCCGGCTGCGGGTGCTTGTGCCCGCGGTCGAGAACAGCGTGGCCGGCAACGCCTTCCGTCCACAGGATGTTCTGGCCTCGCGCAAGGGGCTGACGGTCGAGGTCAACAACACCGATGCCGAGGGGCGGCTGGTGCTCGCCGATGCGCTGGCGCTGGCGGTCGAGGAGGACCCCGATATCCTGATCTCGATGGCGACGCTCACCGGCGCCGCCCGGGTTGCGGTCGGGCCCGACATCGCCCCGTTCTTCACCAGCGACGAGGCGCTGGCCGCGGCGCTGGCGCAAGCTGCCGCCGCCACCGCCGATCCGGTCTGGCGCCTGCCCTTTCACGCCCCTTATGAATCGTTGATCGAACCGGCAGTCGCCGATCTGGACAATGCCCCCAAGGGTGGCATGGCCGGCGCGATCACCGCCGCGCTGTTCCTGCGCCGCTTCGCCGAAGGCGCCCGCAGCTATACCCATTTCGACATCTACGGCTGGCAGCCGACAGCCGCACCGGCCCGGCCGGTTGGCGGTGTCGGACAGGGCGCGCGCGCCCTGCTGCGGGCCCTGTCCGGAGTTCTGAACCTGTGACCGACCGCCGCCTGACCCCCGCCAACGCCCGCGTCGCCGCTGCGGAACTGGCGGGAAAGATCGCGGCGCCCCGCTATGTAAAGGGAACGTGGCATCGCCTGCGGCGGCCCGTCACCGACCTTCTGGGCAGCCCGAACGGTCCGCGCGACCGCCAGATTCTGTGGGGCCAGAGGGTCCGCGCGTTCGAAATCTGCGACGGCCACGCCTTCGTGCAGTCAGACCTCGACGGATATGTCGGCTATCTGGATGCGGAGGCGCTCAGCCCCGACGCGAGGGCAACCCACCGGGTGAGCGCCCCCTCGACCCATCGCTACCCGCAACCGTCTCTCAAGGCGCGCGAGCTTGGCTGGCTCAGTTTCGGCTCCCAACTGACCGTTGCCGGGCAATCGGGCAGCTACGCCGAATGCGACGACGGGAGCTTCGTGCCGGTACGGCATATCGCACCCGTCGATTCGCCGATGCGCGATCCGGTGGCCGTGGCCGAGACGTTCCTCGGCACGCCCTATCTCTGGGGCGGAAATTCGCGGCTCGGTATCGATTGTTCGGGGCTCGTGCAGGCGGCGCTTGTCGCCTGCGGCATCCCCTGCCCCGGCGACAGCGATCTGCAACGTGCGGCACTGGGCGCACCTGTCGCCGCCGGCACACCGCCCCGGCGCGGCGATCTGATGTTCTGGAAAGGACATGTCGCGCTGGTGGCGGACCGCAAGCGGCTGATACACGCCAATGCGCACCACATGGCGGTGTCTTTCGAAGATATCGCCAGCGCCCTGCCCCGGATCGCGGCCGATCCGACGGCGGGGCCGCTTATCGCGCACAGGCGCCTCGATCCGGACTGATCCGGCGGGCTATTCAACGACGCGAATCAGCTTTCGCTCCAGCACCCGCAGCACCGCCTTCAGGTCATGGCCGCGCTTGAGGATCTGACCGTCCATTCCCACCACCGCATACATGCCCTGCCTGAGCCGCAGGCGTGGCCGTTTCTCGATCCGGTAAAGCGGGGTTTCGGCGGTGCGGCGGAAGATGGAAAAGACCGCCAGTTCACGCAGGCACGATATCCCGTAATCGCGCCATTCGCCGGCGGCGACCATCCGGCCGTAGAGCCCCAGGATCATACTCAGTTCCGCCCGATCGAACGCCACCTGCTGCGGCAGGTGGCCACTTGTTATTGGGATGGGACACTCCTGATTCATGCCGCGACTCTGTTGTGCCCGGACCGGCAAATCAAGCCCCCGTCGCAGGGGCGGGCATTGACCTGCCTGTCGCCGCACGCTAACCCGCCGCCCTCACAGGACAGGGAAACCAGGCATGGCACGCAGGCGAAAGGGTCGCGATATCTCGGGCTGGGTCATCGTCGACAAACCCGCCGGCCCAGGCTCGACCGCCGTGGTCAACAAGGTCCGCTGGGCGTTCGACGCGCGAAAGGCCGGGCACGCCGGCACGCTCGACCCCGGCGCGACGGGCCTTCTGGCCATCGCCCTGGGCGAGGCGACCAAGACGATCCCCTATGTCACCGACGCGCTCAAGGCCTACCGCTTCACTATCCGGCTCGGACAGGCCACCAACACCGACGACGCCGAAGGCGAGGTCATCGCCGAAAGCCCGCTGCGCCCCGCGGATGCGACGATCGCGGCGGCGCTGCCGGCATTTACCGGCGACATCATGCAGGTGCCGCCAAGATTCTCGGCGGTAAAGATCGACGGCGAACGCGCCTATGCGCTGGCCCGCGACGACGAGGATTTCGAGATCGTCGCCCGTCCGCTCCATGTCGACAGTCTCGATCTGGTCGGCAGGCCCGACACGGACCACGCAGCGCTCGAAATGATCTGCGGCAAGGGCGGCTACGTCCGCTCGATAGCGCGCGACCTGGGCGGGATGCTTGGCTGCCATGCCCATGTCACCGAGCTGCGCCGTCTCTGGTCCGGCCCCTTCGACACCGAAGGCGCGCTGGACTGGACGACGCTCGAATCGCTCGCACGCACGCCGGACCTCGACCGCTACCTGCGACCGCTGGAGGAGGGCCTTGCCGATCTGCCCGCCCTGCCCTGCACCGCCGAGGCAGCGATGCGCCTGCGCAACGGCAACCCGGCCATGGTGCTCTCGGCCGAGGATGTCGAGTACGGCGATACCGCCTGGGCAATCTCTCGGGGGCGGGCGGTTGCCATCGGAATCTATCGCGCCGGAGAACTCCATCCGATGCGCGTGCTGGTACAGGACTGACACGGGATCGGCCGGGTAGGGCCCCAATAGGCCCGGAACAAAGACGGCTTCGATATGTTTTGCGAGAAATAGTCCGACGATGCCCACAATTCACCTTGTGGTCGCGCCAATGATTATCCTTGCGTTGTCAATGCTCTCGCGGCAGAAAAAACCATGAGTGAACCATCCAGTCTGAACGATACAACGCGCCTCCGGATACGTGTGGTTTTCGATGACGATGCGATGCTGGGGCCGGGCAAGGCCGACCTTCTGGAACGCATCCGCGAAACCGGATCGATTGCAGCGGCCGGGCGCACAATGTCGATGAGCTACAAGCGGGCATGGTCGCTTGTCGAGGAAATGAACGCCGTTTTTCGCGATCCGCTGGTGGTATCGACCCGGGGTGGACGCAAGGGTGGCGGCGCACGCCTGACGGAATCGGGCGAAGCCATTCTGACCCACTACCGGAAACTCGAGGAAATCGCCGCCGAAGCGGGGGCTGCGCGGATAGGTCTCATCAAATCCATGCTGAAGGATATTCCCGAAGGAAAATAACGCTTGATCGGGCGCTTCCACGCAGCGATATGTTCTGAAAACCATATCAACGCGGAGAATCCTCATGACAACCGGTAGCTCAACCGTTGCGCGCGCTGGCGTTGCGGCCTTTGCCCTGAGCCTGATGCAGCTCGCCCCAACGATGGCCGGCGCCGATGAAGTGACCGTCTTTGCCGCCGCAAGCCTGACCAATGCGATGGCGGAGATCGAGGAACGGTTCGAGGCGGAAACGGGCCATGATCTGACCGTCTCGCTGGCCGGATCCTCGGCACTGGCACGGCAGATCCAGCAGGGAGCGCCGGCGGATATCTTCATCTCGGCCAATCCCGGCTGGATGGACGAACTGGAGAATGGCGGGTTGCTGGAGCCGGATTCGCGCTTCGATCTTCTGAACAACTCCATCGTGCTGATTGCCCATGGAACCGATGCCGCGCCGGTCGAGATAGGGCCCGAAACGGATCTGGCGGGGCTTCTCGGGGACGGACGGCTGGCCATGGCGCTGGTTGATGCCGTGCCGGCCGGCATCTACGGCAAGGCGTCGCTCGAAAGCCTGGGGCTGTGGGAGGACGTGGAGCCGCAGGTTGCCCAGGCCGACAACGTGCGCGCCGCGCTGGCTTTTGTCGCCACGGGCGAGGCTCCGTTTGGCATCGTCTACGCCACCGACGCCGCCGCGGACGACAATGTGACAATCGTCGGAACCTTCCCGGCCGACAGTCATCCGCCGATCATCTACCCGGCGGCCGACCTCGCCAACCGCGACTCCGAGGCGGAGAATGCGTTCGTCGACTATCTGCGCGGCCCCGTGGCACGCGCGGCGTTCGAGCGTCAGGGCTTCATCGTTCTCGACCAGTAATCGCATGGCGATGCGCGGCGGCCCTGCCGGACGCGGATTGCGCCACCGCCATCAAATCCCTTGCCAACCCGGGGAAGGGCTACCGGGCCCTTCCCTTTCTAGATTCGTCGCCGGCTATGCGGTTAGGCCCAGTACGGCACCCGGGTTCATGATGCCCTGCGGGTCCAGTGCTGCCTTGATCGCCCGCATTGCCGCCAGCCGCGCCGGATCGCCGTAGCGTTCGAGTTCGGCAACCTTGAGCCGCCCGATACCATGCTCGGCGCTGATCGAGCCATCGAATTCGTCCACCAGATCATAGACGGCGCGCGAGGCTGCGGCGCGCAGCGGGTCGTAGTCGCGCCGGCCACGTCCGGCGGCCGGAAACAGGTTGTAATGCAGATTGCCGTCACCCAGGTGACCGAAGCAGTTGATGCGAAAATCGCCCAGCCGCGCCAGCGCTTCCCCGGCTTTCACGATGAAATCGGGGATGGCGGATATCGGCACCGATATGTCGTGCGACGCGACCGCCCCGATGCGCCGGTTCGCTTCGGGAATCGATTCGCGCAGGTGCCAGAAGGCCAGCCGCTGCGCCTCGCTCCGGGCGATTACCCCGTCCTGCACCAGACCGGCCTCCGCCGCTTCGGCGAACAGCCCTTCCAGTTCGTCCGACGGCTGCCGCTCGCCCGACAGGCCCAGCCCGATCAGCACCACCCAATCGGGATGTGGAACGAACGGTTGACGGATTTCGGGCATCGTGCCGGCCAGAAAATCCAGCCCCGTCCCGCCGATCAGTTCGAAGGCCGAAACGCCCTCGCCCATCCGCCGCTGCGCCATCTCGAGCAGCCGCAGCGCCGCCGCCGGGCTTTCGACAACCATGAACGCCGCCCCCCTGATCCATGGGCGCGGGTAGAGCCTGAGGCTGGCCGCCGTGATCACGCCCAGCGTTCCCTCGGCGCCGATCAGAAGGTTGCGCAGATCGTAGCCGGTGTTGTCCTTTCGCAACCGTTTCAGCCCGCGCAGGACCGATCCGTCGGGCAGAACCGCCTCGAGCCCGAGGCAAAGCTCGCGCGCATTGCCGTAACGCAGCACATTGACCCCGCCGGCATTGACCGACAGCAGACCGCCGATCTGCGCCGAACCTTCCGAGGCGAGCGACAGCGGAAACATGCGTTCGGCATCGCGCGCCGCCTGCTGGACATCGGCAAGAACGACACCCGCCTCGGCGACAAGCACGTTTTCCTCCCGATAGACGGCGCGGACGCGCCTCATCCGTTCGAGCGACAGCAGCACCGGCCGCGGCAGGGCCTCGGAAATCTGCCCGCCGACCAGCCCCGTCCCACCGCCAAAGGGGATAACGCCGGCGCCAAAGGCGTTGGCGGCACGAACAACCGCCGCTACCTCCTCCACCGTCGCCGGCGCGACAAGCAATGCGTCGCAGCCGCGAAACCGGCCGCGCGGTTCTTCCAGGTAATGTGGCGCAAGCGGCCGAAATGCCGCCGCCGGAACCTGCGCGCGCAGCGCGGCCTCCATTTCATCGGTAACGGGGTTCAGCATCCACGGGACCTCCCGCGCCGATCAAGCACGCGCACAGACCGGGCGCAAGGCGCAGCGGTCTCAGTCGCCGTCGTCGGACCAGAGATAGGCCCGTTGCAGCACGACGATCGTCGGCCGCGATGGCAGGGTGCGGAGCGAAACCTCGATCGACCCTTCGCTGCGCCTTTCGATCAGGAACTCCTCCTCCATGCCGGACAGGAACGCCGCCAGCGAGGTGGTGGAAAAGTAGTGCATCGGCAACACCAGCGACGACTGGAAGGTCTGCAACACGCGAATCATCGCCGGCAGGGGCAGCGTCATACCGCCGTCTATGGGGGCCATCACCACGTCGAGCCGCCCTATCGCCGCGTATTGTTCGGGCGTCGGTTCGTGGTGCAGGTGCCCCAGATGCCCGAGGCAAAGCCCCGCCACCTCGAAGATGAAGATCGAATTGCCATCGCGTTCGGCACCGCCACCGAAGCGCGAGCGGATATCGGTGGTGACGTTCCGCACCAGCATTTCGCCCAGATCGAGGTGATGCGCCGCCGGCGCGTCGAACTCCCCCCATCCCTCCAGCACATGCAAAATCGCCGGATCGGGATTGGCGGTCCAGTGCGAGGAATGCGCGTGGTTCATCGTCACGACATCCGGAACCAGCACCCCGCCGCCCGGATGGCCGTTGTAGTCGGTCACAACATCCAGTCCGCCCGGCGTCTGGATCAGGTACATCGAATGGTCGATGTAGCTCAGACGGACGGTATCGGAAGGCACCGGATCGCTCAGCGCGGCCCTCCAGATCACTTCCAGCCCCGGTGTGTTCTCGACCAGCGCGATGCAATGGCTTGGTCGCCGTTCCTGAGCCGATGACGCGCCGGCAAGCAGCAGCACGATCGGAATTGCCCACAGAGGTTTCATCCCGCCCCCTTTCGAATCCCTGGCGAACCCGCGTCTCCCCTCCGGCATGTTTCCATGATTCTGCCGGATAACCGCATGACTTTTCTGTCAGCACCGTTCTGTCAGCGCCGTGCGCTGCCAATCGGTGCATGGCCGGGTCCGGTTGGCGAAGTGGACGAAACACCCGTGCGACGACCTGCTGCGACAGGCTGTCGCTGCCAGTTCCGCCCACCCCAACACATTGACTGCAATGTGTTTTGTCCGCAACCCCGACTCGCGCGGCGCGCGGGAACCACAACGCGATACACTTTTGAGTTGATTGCGGATTGCATGATAGCTAGGAGCGTAATACGACTTAATAAATAAGTCTGATTTATAAACGGGTGGAGGAGAAGATGCTGCAACTCGACGCGTCAGAGGTGCAAATCGGGGCGACCGCAAGGAACAAGGCCGAGGCGATCGAGAAGGTCGGCGCCCTTCTTGTCCGGACGGGGCATATCGAGCCGGGCTACATCGACAGCATGAAGGCCCGGGAAAAGGTGGCCAATACCTTTCTGGGCAACGGCATTGCCATCCCGCATGGCATCCCCAAAGACCGCGACCTGATCCTTCGGACAGGCGTTGCCGTTCTCCAGGTGCCTGGTGGCGTGGAGTGGAACCCCGGCGACATCGTTCACCTTGTCGTCGGAATCGCGGCAAAGTCTGACGAACACCTCCAGGTCCTGACCAACCTGACGGACGTTCTGGGCGACGAGACCGAGGCGGCGCGCCTCGCCCGCACAACCGACCCCGCCGATATCGCGCGCAGGCTCTCGGGCGGGGGCGTGGCGACAAAACCCGAGGAAGCAGCCGCCCCCGAAGACCTCGATCACTGGTTCGACGCGGTGATAGTGGGCCCTCACGGGCTGCACGCCCGCCCGGCCACGGCGCTTGTCGAGTTGTCCAAGGGGTTCGCGTCGGACATCCGCGTGCGTAACGGCGCCCGGGTCGGTGACGCCAAAAGCCTGATATCCCTGCTGAAGCTGGGCGTCGAAGGCGGCGCAACCATTCGCGTGATGGCCGATGGCCCCGACGCCATCGAAGCGCTCGCCGCGATCAAGGCCGCCATCGACGCGGGGCTGGAGGACGAGGAGGACGCCGCAGCCGATGCCGCCCCGATCATTCCGGGCCATACGGCCATCGACTATCAGGGGCGCACCGCGGCGGGCATCTCGGCAAGCCCGGGCATCGCGCTCGGCCCGATCCGCCAGTTCGTTCGCGCCCGGATCGTCGTCGAGGCGACAGCCCGCGATCAGGCGGCCGAATCGAAGAAGCTCGACAAGGCCTTCGCCACTGCACGGGCCGAGCTTTCGCAACTGCATGACGAGGTGATGAACCGCTCGGGCGCGGGAAAGGCGGCCATCTTCCGGGCGCAGGCCGAATTCCTCGACGATCCGGAAATGCTCAGGGAAGCCGGCGCACTGATCCGCGCCGGCCGTTCCGCAGGCTGGGCCTGGCAGAACACCTACGAGGAGCACGCCGGCACGCTCGCCTCGATGAACGATCCGGTGCTGTCAGCGCGCGCGCTCGATCTGCGCGATGTCGGCCGGCGGGTGCTCAGGCAACTCGCCGATACGGTAGAGGACGATCCGCAACTGCCGGACTCGCCCGTCATCCTTCTGGCCGATGACCTTACGCCGTCGGATACGGCCGGGCTCGATCCCAAATTCGTGCTCGGCCTGTGCACCGCATCGGGCGGGCCGACATCCCATACCGCGATCATCGCCCGCAGCCTCGATATTCCGGCAATCGTCTCGGCGGGCGACTCGGTGCTTGACCTAGCCGACGACACCTACGCGATCCTTGACGGAAATGGCGGAGTGCTCGTGGTCGACCCAACCGATGCCGACCGCGAGGCGGCCAGAAGGGCACTGGTCGATCACGAGGCGCAACGCGATGCCGAACGACTCGCCCGCTATCAGCCCGCCATCACCACCGACGACGTACGGATCGAGGTCGTCGGCAACATCGGCGGCGTCGACGAGGCCGAGGCGGCCGTCGAGGCCGGTGGCGAAGGCGTCGGTCTGCTACGCACCGAGTTCCAGTTCCTTCAGCGCGACACGCCCCCGACCGAAGACGAGCAGTTCGGCGCATTGAGCGCCATGACGCAGGCGATGAACGGGTTGCCGATCATCGTCCGCACGCTCGATATCGGCGGCGACAAGGAGGTTCCCTATCTCAGGCTGCCGCATGAGACCAACCCTTTCCTCGGGGTACGCGGCATCCGGCTCTGTCTCGCGCGGGAGGATCTGTTCCGGCCACAGCTTCGCGCGATCTTCCGCGCCGCCGCAACCGGCCCGATCCGGATCATGTACCCCATGGTCGCGACGATCGAGGAACTGCGCAGGGCGAAGGAGATCACCGAAACGGTCCGGCAGGAGCTTGGCGCCGATCCGGTCGAGATCGGGATGATGATGGAAATCCCCTCTGCCGTGATGATGGCGCCGGAATTTGCCAGAGAGGTCGATTTCTTCTCGATCGGTACCAACGATCTGACCCAGTACACGCTGGCGATGGACCGGATGCACCCGCAACTGGCCAAACAGGCCGACGGGCTGCACCCCGCCGTGCTGCGGTTGATCGACCGGCTCGTCCGGGCGGCCGACGACGCCGGCATCTGGGTCGGGGCCTGCGGCGGCATCGCGGGCGATCCGCTGGGGGTCGCCATCCTGACCGGGCTCGGGCTCAAGGAGCTTTCGGTCTCGATCCCCTCGATCGCCGCCGTCAAGGCGCAGGTGCGGGCAATGTCGATGGCCGATGCAAAGCGGCTGGCCGGGCGCGCGCTTGCCTGTGCCACCGCAAGCGAAGTCCGGGCGCTGGTCTGATCGGGAGGAGCGAACATGTCAGATTTTCCACAGATTGCCACGGTCACGCTCAACGCGGCGCTCGACCAGACGGCGCAGGTTGCCAATTTCCGCGCCGGTGAGGTCAACCGCGTCGAATCCGACCAGTCGGATGCGGGCGGCAAGGGGGTAAACGTCGCCTCGTTTCTTGCCCAGTTCGGCCATCCGGTCGCCGCGACCGGGCTGCTTGGCCAGTCGAACGTCCAGCCGTTCGAAAAGCTGTTCGGGGACAAGGGGATCATCGACCGCTTCGTCAAGGTTCCCGGCCAGACCCGGGTCAACGTCAAGATCGTCGATCCGCAGCAGAACAGCGTCACCGACATCAACTTTCCCGGCCTGCGCGCCGGAAACCGCGATGTCGAAGCGGTATCCGCCGCCATCGACGGCCTTGCCGCCGACGGTGTCGAACGGTTCGTTCTGGCCGGCAGTCTGCCCCGGGGCATGTCGACCGATATCTACCGGCTGCTGATCGAACGGCTCAAGGCCAGAGGCAGGTCGGTCATCCTCGATACCTCCGGCATACCGCTCGACCGGGCGCTGGCCGCCGGGCCGGATGTCATCAAGCCCAACATCGACGAATTGCAGGAACTGACCAGGACAGAACTGCACGGCCATACCGGAATCGTGGCGGCCGCCCGCAGCCTTTCGGCCGGCCGCATCGGGCTTGTGGTGGTATCGATGGGCGCGCGCGGCGCGCTGTTCGTCACCTCAGACAGGGCCATTCTGGCCGTTCCGCCCAAGGCTGTCGTCAAAAGCACCGTCGGCGCGGGCGATGCCATGGTGGCCGGCATCGCGCACGGGCAGATGACGGGGCTGTCGCTGCCCGAAACCGCACGGATCGCCACCGGATTTTCGCTCGGCGCGCTGGGGCAGATCGGCCCCTACCTGCCGCCGCGCGCCGAGATCGAGGCCTTCGCCGCGCAGGTGACAATCACCGAACTCAACGCGAAATAGGACAGAGAGGGAGAGAGATGGCAAAAATCGTTGGCGTGACCGCCTGCCCGACGGGCATCGCCCATACACTCATGGCTGCCGAGGCGCTGCGCAGGGTCGCAACGAACGACGGGCATGTCGTTCACATCGAATGTCAGGGCTCTGAAGGGGTCACCAACGCGCTCGGCGCGGACGAAATCGCCGAGGCGGATGTAGTTGTCATCGCGGCCGACATTCATGTCGACGCGACGCGTTTCACCGGAAAGACGATCTACGAAACCTCGACCAGTCGCGCGATCCGCGAAACGGCAAAGGTGATCGGCGATGCGCTTGCCGCAGCAAATGTGGCAGACGAAATCGCGGCCGCCGCTCCGGCACCCGAACCCGAGACCGCGCAGAGCGCCCTGCCCCCGGCCGATGATACGCCACCTGCCGGCAAGCGCATCGTCGCCATCACGTCCTGCCCGACCGGGATCGCCCATACTTTCATGGCGGCCGATGCGCTGAAGAAGACGGCAACCGCCGCAGGGCACCAGATCAAGGTGGAAACGCAGGGATCGGTCGGCGCCAAGGACGCGCTGACGCCCGAGGACGTCGCCGCCGCCGATATCGTCATCATCTCGGCTGATACCCATGTCGACGAAAGCCGCTTTGCCGGCAAGCCGATCTACCGCTCGTCGGTCGGGGCGGCGGTCAAGAAGCCGAAGGAGGTGATCGACTCGGCCTTCCGCGAGGCGACGGTCGCCTCCGGCGCGCCGCAGGGCGCCGCCGGTGGCGGCATGCAATCGGTGGCCGAGGCCAAGGCCGCGCTCCAAGCCAGACGGTCAGGCCCCTACAAGCACATGCTGACCGGCGTATCCTACATGCTGCCGGTGGTGGTGGCGGGCGGTCTGTGCATCGCGCTGTCCTTCGTGTTCGGCATCGAGGCCTTCAAGCAGGAAGGCACGCTTGCCGCTGCCCTGATGCAGATCGGTGGCGGAGCGGCCTTCCAGCTCATGGTTCCGGTGCTTTCGGGCTACATCGCCTTTTCCATCGCCGACCGTCCCGGCCTGACGCCGGGCCTGATCGGCGGGCTTCTGGCAACCCAGCTTGGGGCGGGCTTCCTCGGCGGGATCGTCTCGGGCTTTCTGGCCGGCTACATGGCACTGTGGCTGCGCGAGAACATCAAGCTGCCACCAACGCTCGAAGGGCTGAAGCCGGTGCTGATCCTGCCGCTGCTCTCGACGCTCTTCGTCGGTCTGATGATGATCTATGTCGTCGGTGGCCCGGTGAAGTTCCTCAACGACTCGATGACCCAGATGTTGCAGAACATGGGCCAGGGCAACGCTGTCGCCCTCGGGCTGGTGCTCGGCGCGATGATGGCCTTCGACATGGGCGGTCCGGTCAACAAGGCGGCCTATGCCTTTGCGGTGGGTCTGCTGGCCAGCGACACCTTCACGCCGATGGCCGCCGTCATGGCCGCCGGCATGACACCGCCGCTCGGCATCTTCCTCGCGGCGAAGCTGGTTCCCAACCGCTTCACCCTCGACGAGCGCGAAGCGGCGAATGCCGCCGCCGTGCTCGGCCTGTCCTTCATCACCGAGGGTGCCATCCCCTATGCGGCACGCGATCCGCTGCGGGTCATCCCGGCGATGATGATCGGCTCCGCCGTGACCGGCGCCATGTCGATGTATTTCAACTGCGGGCTCAGGGCGCCGCACGGCGGGGTTTTCGTGCTCGCCATCCCCAATGCGGTCAGCCACCTGGGGATGTATGTCGTGTCGATCGTCACCGGTACAATCGTTACGGCGCTTGCGCTGGCGATCCTGAAAAAGCCGGTCGACGCGCCGGCGCGGGTCACCACCGCAGCCTGACGAATACGGTCCCGACACGGCTGCGGCCCGGCGGTTGAATACCGCCGGGCCGTTTCCGGTCCGCCCTCCGGGATCGGCGCCCTTGTATCGCTAACAGCAAGCGAATAAGTCTGCCGCGTGGCCGATCGGGCCATATCGTTCTCAGGGCGGGGTGAAATTCCCCACCGGCGGTAAGCGGCCAAGCCGCAAGCCCGCGAGCGCCCCTGCTGTCAGGGGGTCAGCAGATCCGGTGCAACTCCGGAGCCGACGGTCACAGTCCGGATGGAAGAGAGCGGGAAGGGCGTGACGGGCCGAGCGGTCCGGCGCGCCGTTGTCCTGTCTGCCTTGGGTCGTGAGCGTAGGGAAAGGGCAACGCCATGACTCGCCTGTTATCCAGCCTTGGACCGGCCACGGCCGGGGCTTTCTTCATGATATCGGCCGGCGCGCTGTTCGCGGTGTCGAACACGCTGGTGCAATACGGCGCCATGCGGCAGGGCATCCCGCCGGCCAGCATCGCCTTCTGGCAATACCTGATCGCGCTTCTGTTCTCGCTTCCGTGGATCTGGACCAACGGCGCCGCCGCGCTGCGCACCACGCAGCCGGGTCTGCACATCCTGCGTGTCGCGCTGGCGGTGGGGGGCGTGCAGCTCTGGACCATGGGGCTGGCACAAGTACCGATCTGGCAGGCCATCGCGCTGATCATGCTGTCTCCATTCTTCGTGACGCTCGGGGCCGGCATCCTGCTGGGCGAGGAGACGACGCTCGACCGCTGGCTGGCGGTTCTTGTCGGGTTTGCCGGGGGGATGATCATCCTTGCACCATGGTCGGAGGCGTTCAGCCTCCATGCCCTTCTGCCGGTCTGCGCCGCCGCCTTCTGGGCCGGAACCTCGCTTCTGACCAAGCGGATGACCCGCAGCGAAAGCCCCGGGGCGCTGACCATCTACCTGTTGCTGCTGCTGACACCGGTGAATGCGGCAATCGCCCTGGGCCACGGACCAGGCGACGGGCTGGCGATCGCCCCCGGCACCTCGGGGGCGCTTCTGCTTGCCGTCGGTCTGCTGACCGGGCTGGCGCAATATGCGCTGGCCCGGGCCTACAGCATCGCCGACGCCGCCTATCTGCAACCCTTCGACCATGTGAAGCTGCCCTTCAACGTGGCGCTCGGCCTTGCCGTCTTCGGCTTCGTTCCGCCCGGTTCGATGTGGTTCGGCTCGGTGCTGATCGTCGGCGCGTCGCTCCTGCTGCTGCGCAGGGAGACGAGCGCGGCGATTGCCTGAAAACGGTTCAGGCGGCGCCGACATCCGTCTTTCCCCGCCGATCGGCGCGGAGGTTGGAATAGAGCACGTGATTGCGCCAGCGCCCGGCGATCTGAAGATAGCTCTGGGCGACGCCCTCGTACTTGAAGCCGCATTTTTCGAGGCAGCCGCGCGAGGCCGCGTTCTCGGGCAGGCAGGCCGCCTGAAGTCGGCTGAGATCGAGCGTGGTGAAGGCGTGATGGGTCAGCGCCAGGATCGCCTCGCGCATGTACCCCTGGCGCGCAAAGGGCTGGCCGACCCAATAGCCGAGCGTTCCGTCCTGCGCCGGGCCGCGGCGGATGTTGTCCAGGGTGATCGCACCCAGAAGCTGATCGTCGGCCGCGCGTATCATGAAGAGAGGCAGCGCCGTATCGGCCGAAACCGACCGCTGCGCCCAGTAGACACGGTTGGTAAACGCCTTGCGGCTCAGGTGATCAGCGGCCCAGAGCGGCTCCCACCGTTCGAGGAAAAGGCGCGAATCGTTGCGAAGACCACTCCAGGCGCGAAAGTCGGCGTGGACCGGCGGGCGCAGTATCATGCGCTCGGTCACGATCCGTACCTTCCTCCGGCCAAGCCGCATCAGGCCGCGAGCCTCTCCTGCAAAACCCCCAGTTGGGGCGCCTTCCCGGCGGGGCCATAAAGCGCCAGCGCCGCCGTGCCGGAGCCGGCAAGCTTCGCGGCAAAGGCCAGCACTCCCGCCCGGTCGACCGCCTCGATCCGGGCAACCGTCTCGTCGAGCGTCGGCACCCTGTCCCAGACCGCCACCAGCCGCGCTAGCCGTTCGGCCCTGGCCGAAGGGCTTTCGAGCCCCATCAGAAGCCCCGCCTTCATCTGGGCGCGGGCCCGATCGACCTCGGCAGTGGTCAGATCGTTCGCCACCCGGCGCAATTCGTCCACCGTCAGGTCGGCAAGCCGGCCGATATCGTCCGCCGAGGTGCCGGCGTAGACCGTCATCATGCCGGTATCGGCATAGGCGCCGGCCTGCGCGAAGATCGAATAGCACAGACCCCGCTTTTCGCGGATCTCCTGAAACAGCCGCGAGGACATGCCTCCGCCCAGCAGCGTCGCATAGACCTGCGCCACATAGACATCGTCGTCGCGATAGGCCGGGCTTTCCAGCGCGAGCGCAAAATGCACCTGCTCCAGCGTCTTGATCTCGCGCCGCTCGCCACCGCGAAAGACGGCGCTGTCATGGCCGCGGAAATCGACGACGGGAAGGTGCCCGAACAGCGTTTCGGCCAGCCGCATGATCTGGTCGTGATCCACCGCGCCGGCCGCCGCCAGCACCATCTGGCCCGGCCCGTAATGCTCGGCGACAAATCCGGCAAGATCGGCCCGGCCAAAGTGCGCCACGCGCTCCGAAGGGCCGAGGATGGTGCGCCCCAGCGCCTGTCCGGGATAGGCGGCCTCCTGCAGCCAGTCGAAAATGATATCGTCGGGCGTGTCGAGCGCCTGACCGATCTCCTGCAGGATCACCCCGCGCTCGATCTCGATCTCGCCCTCGTCGAAGACGGGGTTGAGCACGATATCGGCGATCACGTCCATCGCCAGCGGCACGTCGTTTTTCAGCACGCGCGCATAATAGGCCGTAGCCTCGCGCGAGGTATAGGCGTTGATGAACCCGCCTACATCCTCGATTTCCTCGGCTATCTGCAGCGCGGTGCGTTTGCGCGTGCCCTTGAACGCCATGTGTTCGAGAAAATGGGCGATCCCGTTCTGTTCGAGCCGCTCGTGCCGCCCGCCCGCATTGACCCAGAGGCCCACGGCGGCGCTTTCCAGCCCCGGCATGTCCTCGGTGACGACGCGAAGCCCGTTGGGCAAACTGTCCAGTCTTACGCTCAAATGGCGCGCCTTTCGCTGATGAGGGTCTCAAGCTGACCCAGGTCGTTTGCTACCCGGGTCACCCGTTCGGGCCGCTCATACAGGTCCGCCATGCGATTGGGAAGGGGCGGCCGCAGCCCGGTCGCTGCCTCGACCGCATCGGGAAACTTGGCCGGGTGCGCGGTGGAAAGTGTGATCATCGGTGTCTTGCCCAGATGCTGCCGCGCGACATGGACGCCGACCGCCGAATGCGGGCACAGCACCTCGCCGGTGTCGGCGAAGGTGCGGGCGATCTCGGCCGAGGTTTCCGCCTCCGACGCGCGGCCCGAGGCAAAGGTCTCGCGCAGGGATTCGAGCGCGCCCTGGCTGATGGCGAAGCCGCCCGCGCCTTTCAGTTCGTCCATCAGTTGCGCCACGGCCGCGCCGTCGCGGCCGTAGGCATCGAACAGCGCGCGCTCGAAATTCGAACTGACCTGAATGTCCATCGACGGACTGATCGAGGGGGCAACGCCCGATGTCACATAGCCGCCCGATGTCAGCGCACGGTGAAGGATGTCGTTCTGGTTGGTGGCGATCACCAGCCTTTCGACCGGCAGCCCCATGCGGCGGGCGATATAGCCGGCGAAGATATCGCCGAAATTGCCGGTGGGAACGGTGAAGGAAACCGCGCGATAGGGCGCGCCGAGCGCCACTGCCGAGGTGAAATAATAGACCACCTGCGCCAGCACCCGCGCCCAGTTGATCGAGTTGACGCCAGCCAGGCCGACCGCATCGCGAAAGGCGAAATCGTTGAACATGTCCTTCAGTCGCGCCTGGCAATCGTCGAAATCGCCATCGAGCGCCAGCGCGTGCACGTTGGCCTCGGCCGGCGTGGTCATCTGGCGGCGCTGCACCTCGGACACCCGGCCATGCGGAAACAGGATGAACACATCCACCGCATCGAGCCCGCGAAACGCCTCGATCGCCGCCGAACCGGTATCGCCCGAGGTCGCGCCGACGATGGTGACCCGCTCGCCCCGCCGCTCCAGCGCGACCTGGAACAACTGGCCGATAAGCTGCATGGCAAAGTCCTTGAAGGCCAGTGTCGGCCCGTGGAACAGTTCGAGCAGGAAATGGTTGGGCGCAAGCTGCACCAGCGGCGCCCGCGCCGCATGGCCGAAACCCGCGTAGGCACGGGCGATGGCCTCGCGAAATTCGGTATCGGTGAAGCTGCCACCGACGAAGGGGCGCATGATGCGGAATGCGGCCTCCTCGTAGGAAAGCCCGGCCAGTGCGGCGATCTCGGAAGGGTCCATCGCCGGGATGGTCTCGGGTACATAGAGCCCGCCGTCGCGCGCCAGCCCGGTCAGCATCGCGTCTTCGAAGCTCAGCACGGGCGCCTGCCCGCGGGTCGAGATGTATCGCATCAGGTCTTCTCCTCCGACTCCGGCGTCCGGCGTGCCATACGACGAAGCAGCAGCAGTGTCATCCCCGCCCAGACCGCGGCAAGCCCGAACCACTGCACCGCATAGCCCAGATGGTTGTTGGGGATGCCGGCGCTGTCGACCGGCAGCGGCGTGACCACCCCGCCACCACCGTCGCGGGCGACGACAAGAACCGGCTCCGCCCCCAGCGCCCGCGCCATCTCGGCCACGTCGCGGGCGTACCAGAAATTGCCGCCGACATCGTTTTCGGGTGTAAACCCGTCCCGCTCGTCGGGCCAGTGCAGATTCCCGTTGATCGCAACATGGGTGGGCAGACGGGTTTCGTTCTTGCGGTTGGCCGCTACGAAACCCCGGTCAAGCAGGATGCGGCGGCCGCTGTCGGTATCGAGGCTGGTGACGATACGAAAACCCGGCCCGAGGTCGCGGGTCGAGACAAGGACGTGAAGCTCCCGCGCTCCGGTGCGCCCTTCGACCCGGACCGGCAGGTAACGGTCGGCCCGGCTGTCCGGGGCTGCTGGCAACGGAACCGGATCGGCGGCGATCCGGCTGTCGATCTCGTCCAGGATCGCCTCTTTCCAGTGCAGGCGCTGCATCTGCCAGACACCAAGCGCCAGCAGGACCGCAACGCCGCCCGCACCGACGATCAGGGCAAAGAGATAACGCACGGACAGAACTCCCCGGATGGCGATGCGAAAGGGGCGCGAAACATCGCGCCCCCCGGCAGATACTTCCAAAGACCCGCCCTGGACAGGCCCGGCGGATCAGCTTCCCCAGATGTAGACGACGGTAAACAGGAACAGCCAGACCACGTCGACGAAGTGCCAGTACCACGCCGCCGCCTCGAGCCCGACATGGCTGTCGGGGGTGAACTGGCCGGCACGGGCACGCAGGTAGCAGACAAACAGGAAGATGGTGCCGATGATGACGTGGGCGCCGTGGAAACCCGTCGCCATGAAGAAATTGGCGCCGTAGATGTTGCCGGCGAAACCGAAGGCCGCATGGCTGTATTCATAGGCCTGGAAGAAGGTGAACAGCGCCCCCAGCGCCACCGCCAGAATCAGGCCGTTCCGCAGGTCCCTGCGGTTGTTGTTGTCGTGCACCAGCGCATAATGCGCCCAGGTGACCGCCATGCCCGAGCACAGCAGGATCAGCGTGTTGATGAGCGGCAGATGCCAGGGATCGAAGGGCTCTATCCCCTGCGGCGGCCATGTCTGGTACATGGCGGGCTCTTCCGGACCACCGGGATACATCGCATGCTTGATGAACGACCAGAACCAGGCGACGAAGAACATCACCTCGGAAATGATGAACAGGATGACACCGTAGCGCAGGCCGATCCGCACCACGGGCGTGTATTCGCCGGCCTCGTTCTCGCTGATCGTGTCGCTCCACCAGCCATACATGACGTAGAGCACCGTCAGCGCTCCGGCGAAGAAGATGAACGGGGTGATGCCCTTCATCCACAGGACGGCCCCGAACAGCATGACAAACCCGCCGACCGCGCCCATGAAGGGCCAGATCGACGGGGGCAGGATGACATAATCGTGGTTCTTTTCATGTGCCATTTGGGGTCCCTTGCGCGTTTCTAGTTGGCCACGGCCAGCAGTGCCTGCTCTTCCGGCAGGTCGATTTCGTGAAAGGTATAGGACAGCGTGATATGGTTGACGTATTTCGCATTGCGGTCATCGACGATTTCCGGATCGACAAAGAAACTGACCGGCATGATGACGCTCTCTCCCGGCTGGAGAATCTGTTCGGTGAAACAGAAGCAGTCGATCTTGGCAAAGAACGGGCCCGCCTCGTAGGGCGTCACATTGTAGCTCGCCTGCCCGGCGACAGGGCGCTCCGTCGGGTTGTGTGCCTCGTAGAAGGCAAGCGCCGTCTCCCCGATGCGGACCTCCATCTCGCGCTGGAGCGGCCTGAAGCTCCACGGCATGTCGCGCCCGAGGCTGGCATCGAAGCGGATCTTCATCGTCCGGTCCAGCACCACGTCCGAACCCGCCTGCGCCGTGCTTGTGGTCCCGCCGTAGCCCGTGACGCGGCAGAAGACATCGTAAAGCGGCACCGCTGCCCAGGCGAGCGACCCCATCACCACCACCACGGCGATCGTCTGGGCCAGCGTCCGCTGCGGCCCCCGGAGGCGGCGGAAGATCATTCCGCCGCCTCGCGCGAAACCATCCCGGTTCCCAGCACGTCCTGACCGTCGCCGACCTTGACGATGGTCATGCCGAAAACGATGGCGACGAATGCCAGCAGCAGCAGCAGCAGCCCGAAGTTCCGCCCTCTGCGGCGGCTGTGAAGTTCGTGCGTCGCGCGGATCATGCGTCCGCTCCGATCACGCCCGGCCCGCGCAACGCCGCATCCGCCAGCAGTGCGGAATAGAGCAGGAACAGATACCACAGCGACAGCTTGAAGAAGCGCTTTTCCACCCCGTAGGCGGTTGCCACGGCCTCCGGTGTGCCGCGCCTCATCACCCGCCACGCGCCGGTCACGAAGCGGGCGTTCATCACCAGCGCGGTTGTCAGATAGACCGGCCCGCCAATGGCGGTAGGGACCAGCGCCAGCGAACAGGCCGAAAGCGCCAGCGCATAGCCGAAAATATACCGCCGGGTGGTATCGTGGCCATGGGTGACGGTCAGCATCGGCACGCCGGCATCGTCGTAATCCGAATTCATGAACAGCGCGAGCGACCAGAAATGCGGTGGCGTCCAGACAAGGATCAGCAGGAACATCAGGATCGGCTCGACCGAAACGCCGCCGGTCGCCACAGCCCAGCCGATCATCGGCGGAAACGCCCCCGCGGCCCCGCCAATGACGATGTTCTGCGGTGTCCAGCGTTTCAGCCACATCGTGTAGATCACGACGTAAAAGAAGATGGTGAACGCCAGCAGCCCCGCCGCGACCAGGTTCGCCGCCAGCCCCAGCATCATCACCGAAAGACCAGACAGCGCGATCCCCAGTCCAAGCGCCTCGCCTTCGCCGACACGCCCCGAGGGGATCGGCCGTTTCGAAGTGCGGCGCATCACCCGGTCGATATCGGCATCCCACCACATGTTCAGCGCACCCGACGCCCCGCCGCCGATGGCGATGAACAGAATCGAGACCAGCGCGAGATAGGGATGCACCGGCACCGGCGCCACCAGCAACCCGACAAGCGCGGTAAAGACAACCAGCGACATCACCCGTGGCTTGAGCAGCGCGAAATAATCCGCCAGCCCCGGTTCGGAACCGTGAACGGTGGTCTGTGTACCGATTTCAGACATGGCTCATCCGCTGTGTCCCTCCATCGACCGGCTACCGGGCCGACGCGACATCGACATTGCGCGGCTTGCCGGCGTATTCCTCGATGGCGCTGTCGAGCCATTGCTCATAGGCCTCTTCGCTCACCACCTTGACGGTGATCGGCATGTAGGCGTGGGCGATGCCGCAAAGCTCCGAGCACTGGCCGAAATAGATGCCTTCCTTCTCGGGCTGGAACCACAACTCGGCCAGCCGCCCGGGCACGCCGTCCTGTTTCACGCCCATGGCGGGCAACGCCCATGAATGGATCACGTCCGCGGCCGTGACCTGCACGATCACGTTCCGGCCAACCGGCACGACCACTGCCGTGTCGGTCGCCAGAAGGAAATGCTCTTTCCTGTAACCCGCCTCGGCCAGTTGGGCCTCGACATCCGGCGTCAGCTTGTTGTCGGCATCGAAGCCGATCATGTAACTGTCGAAGCCGAATTCGTGATCGGGATAATCGTAGTGCCAGTACCACTGGTTGCCCGTTGCCTTGATGGTTATATCGGCCACCGGCATCGTCTGTTGCTTGAACAGGATCGGCAACGAGAACGAACCGATCACGATCAGAATCAGGATCGGAATCACCGTCCAGGCGATCTCGACCGGCGAATTGTGCGAGAAACGCGCCGGGTTGGGATTGGCCCGGCTGTTGTAGCGCAGCAGGGCCCACCCCAGCAGACCGACGACGAAAACCACAATCGCAGTGATGATATAGAGCAGAAGCCCGTCGAGCCAGTGGATGTCGCGCGCCACCGACGAGGCGGCAGGCTGCCAGCCCATCCCGCCCGGCACCGGCGCGCCGATCACCTCCAGATCGCCGGCCACGTCCTGCGCAAAGACGGCGGTGGATCCCATGAACCCGGCAGCGGCAGCCACTGCGCTGCCTGCAAGCGTCGAAAGTCGCATCAGTTTTGTCCCGTTCGCTATTCGGCAAAGCCGAAACGAGCATCCTCCCAGACGGCACCCGCCGCCATGCGATCCCACCCGTTGTGTCCTTGGCTCAAGAGACCATATTAGTAAAAACAGCACAAGCCGGTGATTTCCGTCAATGGTCACATGCAACGCACCAGCCAAACGGAGTCTCCGCCTTGAGCACCGCCGATCCCGCGCCCTTCCGTCCGTTCGCGACGCACATCGACCCCGACGCATCGCTCGCCGTCCTGCGCGGGGCGACCGACGGCGCCGACGACGGCGAGATTTTCCTCGAACGCCGGCGCTCCGAAGCGCTGGTTTTCGACGATGGCAGACTGAAAACGGCAAGCTACGACGCCTCGGAGGGATTCGGCCTGCGCGCGGTGCGCGGCGAAACCGCCGGCTACGGACATTCGACCGAGATCAGCGAAGCCGCGCTGAGACGCGCCGCCGAAACCGCCCGGCTTGCCGTCGGCGCGGGTGGCGGAACGCTTGCCGTTAGCCCACAGCCCACCAACCGGCGCCTTTACGGCGATGCCAACCCGATCGACGACGCGACCTTTGCGGTAAAGATCGAAACCCTGCGCGCGATCGACGCCTTCGCGCGCGCGCTCGATCCGCGGGTGGTTCAGGTCTCGGCAACCCTCGCGGCCTCGATTCAGGAGGTGTCGATCCTGCGCCCCGATGGCACGCTGGTGGCCGACACACGCCCGATGAGCCGTCTCAACGTCAGCGTTATCGTCGAACAGGACGGGCGCCGCGAGCAGGGCGGCATGGGCGGCGGCGGGCGCACCGGGCTCGGCGGCCTCGTCGACCGCGGCCACTGGGAGGGGCTGACCCGCGAGGCGCTGCGCATCGCGCTGGTCAACCTTGCAGCCGAGCCAGCCCCGGCGGGGGTAATGGACGTGGTGCTCGGCCCGGGCTGGCCGGGCATACTGCTGCACGAGGCGATCGGCCACGGGCTTGAGGGAGACGCCAACCGCAAGGGAAGTTCGGCCTTCGCCGGGCTGATGGGCCAGCAGATCGCGGCGCGGGGGGTGACGGTGCTCGACGACGGCACCCTGCCCGACCGGCGCGGTTCGATCACCGTCGACGACGAGGGCACGCCATCGGGGCGCAACGTGCTGATCGAGGACGGCATTCTCACCGGCTACATGCAGGACCGCCAGAACGCCCGCCTGATGGGAACAAGGCCGACCGGCAACGGCCGGCGCGAGAGCTTCGCCCATGCGCCGATGCCACGGATGACCAACACCTACATGCTGGGTGGCGAGGCCGACCCGGCCGATATCGTCGCCGACCTGAAGGACGGGCTCTACGCCGTCGGCTTCGGTGGCGGGCAGGTGGACATCACCAACGGCAAGTTCGTCTTTTCCTGCACCGAGGCCTACCGGGTCAGAAACGGCAAGATCGGCGCGCCGGTCCGGGGGGCGACGCTGATCGGCGACGGCGCCACCGCGCTGCGCCGCATCACCGCAATCGGCAACGACATGGCGCTGGATCCCGGCATCGGCAATTGCGGCAAGGCAGGCCCGTGGGTGCCGGTGGGCGTGGGCCAGCCCACGCTCCGGATCGGCGGCCTGACGGTCGGCGGATCGGCCGCCTGACACTGCCCGCGCCACCGGAAACGGGCGAGCCGAATTATTTTCCGGGCGGAGCGTTTGATTTACGGCCGATTAACCCTTTCTCCGTAGCGATTGTCTCAGCAAGAGACGGAGTGGTGCCGGTTTGGATTTGTTTTCTTCCCCACACCCCCTCGCACCACCCACCTCGGAAGGAGCAAAGCGGTCATGGCTTCGTCTCTTGCGCTCGCGCCGGGTCGGCACGGCGACGTTCCATCGGCTGATGGCCGAACACGATTCCAACGCCGAAGCGGCGCTCGACGCGCTTCCGCGCATCGCAGCTGCGGCCGGAATCGAGGATTACACCCCCTGTCCACCTGAAGTTGCCGAACGCGAGATGGCCGCCGGGCGCAGGGCGGGCGCAAGGCTGCTTTGCTTCGGCGCGCCCGGCTATCCCGTGGCGCTGGCCGACCTTGCCGATGCACCGCCGCTCCTTTGGGCAAGGGGCAACCCGGGGATATCGGCGCACCCCGCCATCGCCCTCGTCGGGGCGCGTAACGCCTCCAGCCTCGGGCTGCGCATGGCCAGGGCATTGGCGGGCGGGCTTGGCAGGGCGGAGTTCGCCGTTGTCTCGGGCCTCGCGCGCGGTATCGACACGGCAGCACACGAGGCGGCGCTCGACAGCGGAACCATCGCGGTGGTCGCGGGCGGCGTGGATGTGATCTATCCGCGCGAGAATGCAAAACTGACAGGGTATATCGCGGAACGCGGGTTGATCCTGTCGGAAATGCCGCCGGGCCTGCAACCGCAGGCGCGCCATTTCCCGCGCCGCAACCGGCTGATTTCGGGGCTGGCGCGGGCGGTTGTGGTGGTCGAGGCGGCGGTGCGTTCCGGCAGCCTGATCACCGCGCGCGACGCGCTCGATCAGGGGCGCGAGGTGATGGCGGTTCCCGGCCACCCGTTCGACGCGCGCGCCGCCGGCTGCAATCTGCTTCTCCGCGACGGGGCAACCCTTGTGCGCGGGGCGGAAGATATCATTGCCGCCCTCGGCCCCGCATCAACCCCCGCCAGCGGGCGAAATGCTCCGCGCAACGCGGCGCCCACGCAACAGAAGCCGGGCATGCCTGCGGCCAGCGCACCGAAGCCTGCGGCGAGCGGCGAACCGGCTCCGTTGCGCAGCCGCATCCTGAGCCTTCTGGGCCCCGCGCCGGTGGCGGAAGACCAGCTTCTGCGCGATCTGGCGCTGCCCGGTCAACGGGTCGCCGAGGCATTGCTGGCACTCGAACTCGATGGAGCCATCGTCCGCCAGCCCGGCGGAATGCTCGCCCGCACCGGTTGAGAGGCGTGGAACCGGGGCGCCATCGCTTCTCCGGATTCGCCGCGCCGCCGCATTGACAAGCCCGGAACGGGACCACATGTTCCGCCGGCAATTCCGCAAAGTTGCCTCGAAAAGGGTCCCAATGCCGGTCGTCGTCGTCGAATCTCCTGCCAAGGCCAAGACAATAAACAAGTATCTCGGAGACGATTATACCGTTCTGGCGTCCTACGGCCATGTTCGCGACCTGCCGGCAAAGAACGGTTCGGTCGATCCCGATCATGATTTCGAGATGACCTGGGAGGTTTCGCCCGACTCGAAAAAGCACGTCAAGGCCATCGCCGAGGCCCTGCAGGACGACAACGCGCTGATTCTCGCCACCGACCCCGACCGCGAGGGCGAGGCGATCAGCTGGCATCTGGAAGAGACGCTGCGAAAGCGCCGCGCCATCCGCAAGGATACACCGGTCAGCCGGGTCGTGTTCAACGCCATCACCAGATCGGCGGTAACCGAGGCGATGAAGAACCCGCGCAGCGTGGACCGGCCGCTGGTCGATGCCTATCTGGCGCGGCGGGCGCTCGACTACCTCGTCGGCTTCAACCTGTCGCCGGTTTTATGGCGCAAGCTGCCCGGCGCGCGGTCGGCCGGGCGGGTACAATCGGTCTGCCTGCGGCTGATCGTCGAACGCGAGATGGAGATCGAGGCCTTCAGGCCGCAGGAATACTGGACGGTGAAGGCGGTTCTCGAAACGCCGCGCGGCCAGACCTACGAGGCGCGGCTGACCCTGCTCGCCGGCAGGAAGCTCGACAAGTTCAGCATCGCCAACGAGACGGCGGCCGAAATGGCGGTTCAGGCGATCCGCTCGCGCGATCTGACGGTCGGCGCGGTCGAGGCGAAACCGGCCGGCCGCAACCCGTCGCCGCCTTTCATGACCTCGACCCTGCAACAGGAGGCGAGCCGCAAGTTCGGCTTCGGCGCGCGCGCCACCATGAGCGCCGCCCAGCGGCTATACGAGGCCGGGCTCATCACCTACATGCGGACCGACGGCATCGACATGGCGCCCGAGGCGGTGATGGCCGCGCGCGACGCGATCCGGGACCGGTATGGCGACGAATACGTCCCCGCCTCGCCCCGGATGTACAGGAACAAGGCCAAGAACGCGCAGGAAGCGCACGAGTGCATCCGCCCCACCGACATGACGCGCGATGCCGCACACCTGCGCATCGGCGATGCGGACCAGCGCAAGCTTTACGATCTGATCTGGAAGCGGACGCTGGCCAGCCAGATGGCGGCCGCCCGGCTGGAACGGACCACGGTGGATATCGCAAGCGCCGACGGTCAGGTTGGCCTGCGCGCCACCGGACAGGTCGTGCTGTTCGACGGCTTCATGAAGGTCTACGAGGAGGGGCGCGACGACGTTCCGGGCGAGGACGAGGACGGCAACCGGCTGCCGGCGATCATGCAGGGCGAGCCGGCCGGTAAGCGCCAGGTCGCGCCCGAGCAGCATTTCACCCAGCCGCCGCCGCGCTATACCGAGGCGACGCTGGTGAAGCGGATGGAGGAGCTCGGCATAGGCCGGCCGTCGACCTATGCCTCGATCGTCACGACGATCCAGGACCGCGGCTATGTGCGGAAGGAAAAGAACCGGCTGATCCCCGAGGACAAGGGGCGGCTGGTGACCGCGTTCCTGATGAACTATTTCCGCAAATACATCGGGTACGATTTTACCGCCGGCCTGGAAGAGGAACTCGACGAGATTTCGGCCGGCGATCTCGATTACAAGCTGGTCCTTTCGCAGTTCTGGCGCGATTTCTCGGCGGCGGTGGACGAAACCTCGGAACTGCGCATCACCGACGTGCTCGACAAGATCAACGAGGTACTGGAGCCGCATCTCTTCCCGCCGACGGCCGACGGGTCGGATCCGCGCCTGTGCCCGAACTGCGGCGCGGGGCGGCTTTCGATGCGCACCGCGCGGTCGGGCGGGGCGTTCATCGGCTGCTCGAACTATCCCGAATGCCGCTACACCCGCCCCTTCGGCCCGCCGGGCACCGAACAATCGGGCATCGGCCCCGACGGCAGGCTGCTGGGTCACGACAGGGGCGATGCGATCACCCTGCGCGACGGTCGTTACGGCCCCTATGTCCAGCGCGGCGAACCAACCGAGGAGGCGCCAAAGCCGCCACGCGCCAGCCTGCCAAGGGGATGGGCGGCCGAGGACATGGATCTGGAAAGAGCGCTGACGCTGCTCAACCTTCCGCGCGAGATCGGCCCGCACCCCGAAGACGGCGAGACGATCGAGGCCGCGATCGGCCGCTTCGGGCCCTACGTGCGGCACGGCAAGGTCTATGCCAACCTGCCCGATGTGAACGAGGTATTCACCATCGGCATGAACCGCGCCGTCGAACTGCTTGCCCAGAAGGCGGCACGTGGCGGTCGGGGCGCGGCGGCCAAGCCGCTGAAGGAACTGGGCGAACATCCCGGCGAGGGCGGCCCGGTCAATATCATGGAGGGTCGCTACGGACCCTACGTGAAATGGGGCAGGATCAATGCCACCCTGCCCCGGGACACGGACCCGCAATCGGTGACGATGGAGCAGGCGCTGGACCTGATCGCCGAGAAGGCGGCGAAGAAGGGCGGCCGGAAGAAAACCGCAGCCGCCGGAACGACCGGCAAGGCAGCGACCGCGAAAGCGACCGCCAGACCGAAGAAAAAGACCGCCCCCCGCAAGAAGAAGGCAGGCTGAGCCGCTGCAGGTTGCGGCATTTCACGATCGATACGCGCCGCGTCGCAGCATTCGTTTGACACGCGTCCTCCCAGTCGGCACAAACCTGCTTCAAAGGGTCAACGGGAGGTTCTCGATGAACAAGGTTTACGACAACGCCGCAGAGGCGCTGAACGGGTTGCTGCATGACGGCATGCTGATCGCCGCCGGGGGCTTTGGCCTCTGCGGCATTCCGGAGCTTCTGATAGACGCGATCGTCGACAGCGGGGTCCGGGAACTGACGGTTGCGTCGAACAACTGCGGGGTGGATGGTTTCGGCCTGGGCAAACTGCTCGACACCAAGCAGATCGGCAAGATGATGTCGTCCTATGTCGGCGAAAATGCCGAGTTCATGCGCCAGTACCTCTCGGGCGAGCTTGAACTGGAGTTCAACCCGCAGGGAACGCTGGCCGAGCGCATGCGCGCCGGCGGTTGCGGCATCCCCGGCTTCTACACCAAAACCGGTGTCGGCACCGTCGTCGCCGAGGGCAAGGAGCACAAGGAATTCGACGGCGAGACCTATGTGCTCGAACGCGGCATCTTCGCCGATCTGTCGATCGTCAAGGCGTGGAAGGCCGACCCGACCGGCAACCTCGTCTTCCGCAAGACGGCCCGCAACTTCAATCCGCCGGCGGCGATGTGCGGGCGTGTCTGCGTGGTCGAGGTGGAAGAGATCGTGCCGACCGGCACGCTCGACCCCGATCACATCCACCTGCCCGGCATCTATGTCCACCGCCTGATTCAGGGCGAACACGAAAAGCGCATCGAGCAGCGCACCACCCGCAAGAGGGAAGCGGTCTGATGTTTTCCGACGATGACGACATGACTGCAGGGGAAACCGCGGTTTCCTATACCGATGAATTCCTCGATGCCGCGGTGACCAGGCTCGACGCGACCTTCGGCGAAGGCTATGCGAAGGCCAATCCGGTGCTCGTCGCGGGCTACATTCAGGCCTGCGCCAGCAATCTCGGCGCCTTCATGACAGCCGCTGCCTCGGTTCCTCAGGACGGGCTTGCGGACATGTTCGCCGCCGCGCTCGAAGAGATGGACGACGAGATGCCCGCCCCCAAACCCAAGCGGAGGAAATGACATGCCCTGGGATCGTAACGAGATGGCCGCGCGGGCAGCGCGGGAACTGGAAGACGGGATGTATGTAAACCTCGGCATCGGCATCCCGACGCTGGTGGCCAACTACATTCCCGAGGATGTCGAGGTGACGCTGCAATCGGAGAACGGCATGCTGGGCATGGGCCCCTTCCCCTACGAGGGCGAGGAGGATGCCGACCTGATCAACGCCGGCAAGCAGACGATCACCGAACTGCCGCAGACGGCCTATTTCGATTCTGCCACCAGCTTCGGCATGATCCGCGGCGGCAAGATCGCCATGGCGATCCTCGGCGCGATGGAGGTGTCCGAGCACGGCGATCTGGCAAACTGGATGATACCCGGCAAGCTGGTCAAGGGCATGGGCGGCGCGATGGATCTGGTGGCCGGTGTCGGCAGGGTTGTGGTGGTGATGGACCACACCAACAAGAAGGGCGAATCGAAGGTACTGAAAAAATGCACCCTGCCGCTCACCGGGCAGGGGGTGGTCGACCGGATCATCACCAACCTGGGCGTGCTGGATGTGACCCACAAGGGCCTGCATGTTCAGGAACTCGCCCCCGGCGTCACGCGCGAGGAAATTGTCGCCGCCACCGAAGCGGCGATCGTATAGGACCAGTATCAACAAGACGGGTGCCGGATGACCACTTTCCAGATTCTTCGCGAACAGGGCGAAACACGGGGCCGTTACGTTCTTACACGGGACGGGCTCGAGGCCGAACTGACCTATACGATCGTCAACCCAGGCCTCATCATCGCCGATCATACCGGCGTTCCCGAAGCGCTGCGCGGCCATGGCGAGGGGCTGGCGCTGGTCACCCGGCTGGTCGAGGACGCCCGCACCGACGGCGTGAAGATCGTGCCGCTCTGCCCCTTCGTCAATGCGCAGCGGATGCGGCACCCGGATTGGGCCGACGCGTTCGTCTCCTGAACGGGAGCGGTCCGGCGGCGGGCGCGCCGGCCGCCGCCCGCCCTATCGGGTGACCCGCGCCGCGCTCTGCACCCCGCGCCGGAACACGCAGCCGTCCGAAACCAGTTGCGGCGGCGTCAGGCACAGCCCTTTGGCCACGCTCCACGCGGCCACGACCTTGGGCACATAATCGCGGGTTTCGGCATAGGGCGGTACGCCGCCATGGGTTTTCACCGCGTTTTCCCCGGCGTTATAGGCGGCCAGTGCCAGCACCGGGTCACGACCGAAATGATCGAGCAGCCAGTCGAGATAGGCGACACCTCCGCGAATATTCTCGGCCGGGTCGGTCCGGTCGGACACGCCGAAACGTCTGGCGGTGGCCGGCATCAGTTGCATCAGGCCGGCCGCCCCCGCCGGGCTGACCGCCGCCCGGTTACCCGAGCTTTCGATGCCGATGACGGCAAGTACCAGCGCAGGCGAAACCCCGGTGCCGACCGTTGCCTTCAGAATCTCGGCCCCGTATTCGTCTGCCACCGCCTGCATCGCGGCAAGGCGCGGCGAGCCGACGCTTGCGCCACCCGGCCCCCGGGACAGGGCGGCAACGGCTGCCTCCATTCGCCCCGATCCGCTCTGCGCAATATCCGGCGACAGCACCTCCCAATACCAGGCATAGGCGGATTTCACGCTGCCCCCGACCGTATCGGGGCCGTTGCCCGCACGCGTAGCCTCCGCACCGGGCCGCGCCGAAAAGGGCACTTCGGGCTTTTCCGGAACCGCCGGATTCACCGCCAGAAGCCGTGCCTGTTCCGCCGGGTCGATCTGTACCAGAATGCGCCGCACACCCGTCGCCGGTGCGGCCACCTTTACACGGCGAAAGGTGAAATCCCGTTCGCCGGCGCCCGTTCCCTCGGCATCGGCAGCAGCCGCCGCCATCCCTACCATCAGGATCACCCACGCGATGTTCCGCATGGTTCCGCCCATCTGTTCCGCCTCAATTCATTGTCGCACCCGAGCAGGCACATTTTTTTCGGCGCATTTTCCTCCCGCACAGACAGACAGGCCACATTGCCGCCTGAAAACACGCCGTTTCCCCGAGACGACATTGAAATCGTTAACTTATCCTGAACACCGCCGGGCGCCCCCGCTGCAAAAAACCCGATCGCAGTCAAAGTCCTGCCGCAAACGGCGGGCTTACTACACCATGTCAGGCCGCTGCGGTACGGGAAATCGACCGCACCGCAGCGGCAAGGGCAGATGAAACACAAGCTCCGCAGGAGGAACCATCATGAAGTTCATCTATCTGATCAAGACCTTCGCCCGCGACGAAGACGGCGCGGTAACGGTCGACTGGGTCGTGCTGACCGCCGCCATCGTCGGTCTCGGCATTGCCGTGCTCGCTTCGGTAACCACCGGCGTCAACGGTCTGGGCGGCAAGATATCGACGACGCTCAACAACGACAGCCTGATCGGGGCCGGTACCGGCGTGTCCTGCACCGGAAGCGGTTGCACGGCGCCCGAGAGTGGTGACGGCGGCTGATCGCACGATCACCGATCTCTCCAAAACGCCGGATCGGGCCGCTCTGAACCAGGGCGGCTCGTTCCGTATGCAGGCATTGCACGGCGAAATCCGAGGCTCCGGCCGGAAAACACCCCGAATTGGCAGCCCCCGTTAACCGCTTCTCAGTACGATTTTGCCCAGAATACCCGTGCACGGCCGCATGACCGGGGTCCGGGCCGCAGGAAAGGAAAGCCCATGCGCATTGTCTTCGCCCTCGTTCTGGTCACCGGGCTGGGGCTCGCCGGATTCGCGGTTTTCATGGCGCAGGGCTATGTCTCGCGGATGAGCGCCGAGCGTGATGCGCTGCTCGCCGCCAAGCAGTCCGCGCCGCCGATGACCCGCGTTCTCGCCCTGGCCGAGGCGAAGGCCTATGGCGAACCGCTGACCCCGCAGGACGTGAAATGGATCGTCTGGCAGCAGGACAGCCTGCCCGAAGGCGCGTTCCAGGAGGAAGGGGCCCTGTTTCCCGAAGGCCAGCCGAACCGCTATGTCATCTCGGCGATGCAGCAGTTCGAACCCGTCCTCGCCGCCAAGATCACAGAGCCGGGCGAGGATGCCGGCCTGACCTCGCGGCTATCCAGGGGGATGCGCGCCTTTGCCATAAAGGTCGATGTCGCCTCGGGTGTATCGGGCTTCCTGCGTCCGGGCGACCGTGTAGATGTATACTGGACCGGCCAGCTTTCCGGCCAGAGCATCACCAAGATGATCGAGACCAGCGTCCGCATCATCGCAGTCGACCAGATTGCCGATACCAACCGGTCGGACCCGGTGATCGCCCGCACCGTCACGGTCGAGGCGTCGCCCGCACAGGTCGCAGCGCTGGCACAGGCGCAGTCCACCGGGCGCCTCTCGCTGTCGCTGGTTGGCACCGACGACGATATCGCCACCGAGATGGCGCAAGTCGATCAGCGCAAGCTGCTTGGCATCGCCGAGACGGCCCCGATCGAGGAGATCGAGCGACAGGTTTGCCGGACCAAGGTGCGCCGCGGTGCCGAGGTAATCCTGCAGGAAATTCCCTGCACGGACTGATCTCTGCCGGCGCATTCGCCCGGCCTGTCGCTGCCTTCCCCGGCGTACGGTCCCCACGGAACGCCTCGCTCGCAGGATTGACCATCGCTAATCAAAATTTAACGCATTGATTCTCTAACTAAAATATCGCGCGAAAAACAAAAACGGGCAAAATGCCCGATCACAGGCAAGAACGAGGCAGTCATCATGTCATTCAGGACCCTGTTGCGCGCGGGCCTTATCGGCCTTGCGATGGCGGGCACGGTATCGAGTCTCGCGGCACATGCCGACACGCTCAGGATTGCGGGCGGCACCGTGCAGCGGCCGCTCAAGATTCCGATGAACCGCGCGGTTGTCGTCGAGACCGATGCCGCATTTGCAGAACTTTCGATCGCCAACCCCGGCATCGCCGACATTTCCACCCTGTCGGAACGGTCGATCTATGTCCTCGGCAAGGCGCCGGGGCGGACGACGCTGACGCTGCTCGCCCCCGACGGCACGCTGATCACCAATGTCGAGGTGCAGGTCACCGCAGATGTCGGCGAACTGAAGGAGCGCCTGCGCGAGATCCTGCCGCGGGAGGGCATCGAGGTACGTCCGGCAAATGACGGGATCGTCCTTTCGGGAACCGTTTCCAGCGCCGAGGCGCTCGACCGCGCGCTCGACCTCGCCGGCCGCTATGCCCCCGACCGCGTTTCGAACCTCATGTCGGTCGGCGGCACGCAGCAGGTGATGATGAAGGTGCGCTTTGCCGAGATGAGCCGTCAGGTCAGCAAGCGGCTCGGCATCAGCATGGGGGTTTCCGGGGCAAGCGGCGACGTTTCGTTCATCGGCCGGACCGCATCGCTGCTGAACAACAGCGATACCGGTGGCGGGTTCGTGGCCGGTGCAAACACCGCCGGGGCGTTAGGCCTCAGCGTGGGGGGAAGCGATGTGCAGTTCGCCATGCTTCTCGAGGCACTGGAAGACAAGGGATTCGTGCGCACCCTCGCCGAGCCGAACCTGACCGCCCTGTCGGGCCAGGCAGCTAGCTTTCTGGCCGGCGGCGAATACCCCGTTCCGGTGGCACAGGACGACGACACGGTCTCGGTCGAATTCAAGCCGTTCGGCATCGTGCTGAACATGACGCCACGAGTGACCGGCGAGAACATCAACCTGTCGCTCAGCGCCGAGGTCAGCCAGATCGACAGTTCCATCGGCTTCACCGACAGCGGCTTCACCGTGGCCGGATTCAGCACGCGCAAGACCTCGACCACCGTCGAGATGCGCGACGGCGAGAGCTTCGCGATTGCCGGCCTGCTTCAGGACGATTTTCAGGACATGAGTTCGCAGGTGCCGTGGCTGGGCGATGTTCCGGTTCTGGGCGCGCTCTTCCGCAGCGCCGATTACCAGCGTGCGCAATCCGAACTGGTGATCATCGTCTCCGCCCATCTCGTTACGCCGACACGCGGCGATACGCTCGCCCTGCCGACAGATCGCGTTCGCCCGCCAAGCGAGAAGCAGCTTTTCCTGCACGGGCTGACAGCGGTAACCAACCGCCCCGTCACCGGTGGCCCGGGCGAGGTCGCGCGGCAGGATTTCGCCGGTTCCTACGGCTATGTGATGGAGTAACCGCGATGCGGACCATTCTTCCCAGCCTCATGCTCTGCATCGCCCTTGGCCCCGGCGCCTGCACATCGTGGAACGACGAGGCCGGCGCCGGTCTCGATCAGGGCGATTTCGGCAGCGCCACGCTCCGCAACCGGACGGAAATGACCTGCCGGCCCGTTGCTCAGAAAAACACCGGAAAATACGGCACCCCGCTGTCTGCAAATTGTCCGGGTCGCAGGCAGGACGGAAAATACGCGCATTTTTCCTATCTTGAGACGGTCCGCTCCGCCACGGAGACGCCGTCATCGTCGCTGCTGCAAAACGAAATAACATCCAACTGAGGCGTGCGGCGCTTCGATACAGGGGTGCGCGAAGGTTCCGCGCGCCTTTTTTCTTTGAACACTCCCCATGTGATTTCCAGACTCCGATCAAATGCAACGCGTTCCCGGAAACGAAAAGTTAAACCTCCGAAGCGCAGAATGCTGCCGCGCACCGCCTGAGAACCGGGGCATGTACCCGGAGGCCGGGCAGGAGCGCCGCAATTTCCATGTCGCAGGCTTCAGGGAGCGAACATCGTATGAGCAGCAGCGCGGCCTTGCAGCCAGAGCCGGCCCCAGTCGCTGCATGCACCGTCAGCCGCGACGTCTCGAATTTCGATCTCCTCATCAGCGACATGGAGACAGCGATGGGCGAAAGCTGGGGCGATCTTTCGTTTTCCGACGCGCTCGCCTATCTCGATCAGCCCGAAGCCGGGGCGCTGGAATTCCTCGCCCTCGCGCTGGACGAAACCGACGAGGATCGAATCGACCTGATCCTCGATCTGGTGGCCGAAGCAAGCGACCGGGGAATCAGGATCATCCTGATCGCCAGTTCGGTAAGCCCGGGCACGCTGCATCGGCTGATGCGTTCGGGGGCAAGCGAGTTCCTGCCCTATCCGCTGCCGGAGGGGGCACTGCGCGAAGCACTCGAGAAAATCCGCCGCCCCTCCCCGCCGGCGATTCCGGCAACCGCGCCGCAGGGCGCCATCCCGACCTACGCCGGCGACCAGCCCGCGGGAACGCTGCTTGCGGTTCACGGGCTCGCCGGCGGCGTCGGGGCAACAACCTTCGCTGTCAACCTGGCGTGGGAACTGGCATCGCCCGATGCGACGCGGGTCGCGCTCCGGGTCTGTCTGCTCGATTTCGACCTTCAGACAGGAAGCGTCGCGACTTATCTCGACCTGACACGCCGCGATATCGTGTCCGAGATCCTTTCGGACCCCGAAACGCTCGACGCCGAAACCCTGACACAGGCTATCCAGATTTTCGGCGAGAGGGTGAGCGTGCTGACGGCGCCGCCCGATATTCTTCCCTTCGATATCGTCGGCCCGGACGGGGTCGGGAAGATCATCGAGATTGCGCGCCGGCAATTCGACGTGGTCCTGATCGACATGCCGACAACGCTGATCGCCTGGACCGAAACCGTCCTACGGGCGTCGGATATCTATTTCGCCCTGCTCGAACTCGACATGCGGTCGGCGCAGAACGCCCTGCGCTTCGTGCGGCTTCTCAAGAGCGAGGATCTGCCCCTCGGCAAGCTCCGCTTCGCAATGAACCGTGCGCCGCGCTTCACCGACCTGCAGGGACGGTCGCGGATCAAGCGGATGGCGGACAGCCTCGATATCGATATCGAACTGCTGCTGCCGGATGGTCAGAAACAGGTCACGCAGGCCGGCGACAATGGCCACCCCCTCGCCCAGAGCGCGGCAAAAAACCCCCTGCGCAGGGAGATCGCCAAACTTGCCGGATCGTTGCGCGACCTGATCGCGAAAGAGACGGCTGCAAATTAGCCGCCGCCGTGGAGCGGAACCGAGGAAACGACCGATGTTTTCACGCTACAAGAAACAAGGCACCGTATCTGCCGCCACGGTTGCTGCACCAGCGCGCGCCCGGACCGGCATTCCGCAGCAGGTCGAGGGCGGAGCCGGCGCCAGAGCCGCCCCGGCCAAAACCGCCGCGCCGCCGGCGGTTGCCGACAAGGAGCGCAAGCGCCGCGAGAAACTGGCCGAAATCAAGGTCGAACTGCACAAGGTTCTGCTCGACAACCTGAATCTCGCCGCGCTCGAGACCGCCTCGGAAAAGGACCTCCGCCAGGAAATCGCCGCAATCACCAGCGAGACGCTCGACCAGCAGTCCATCGTCCTGAACCGGGAGGAACAGGCGACGCTGCATCAGGACCTGTTCGACGAGGTGACCGGGCTAGGGCCGCTCGAACCGCTGCTGAAGGATGATACGGTAAACGACATTCTGGTGAACGGTCCGCAGCAGATCTTTGTCGAACGCGACGGCAGGCTTCAGATCTCGGACATCACCTTCAAGGACGAGCGGCACCTGCTCAGGATCATCGACAAGATCGTCTCTGCGGTTGGCCGGCGTGTCGACGAATCCAACCCCTATGTCGATGCCCGTCTCGCCGATGGCTCGCGTTTCAACGCGATGGTTCCGCCGATTGCCGTCGATGGCAGCCTGGTCTTGATCCGCAAGTTCAAGAAGGACAAGCTCGGCATCGGCGATCTTGTCCGGTTCGGTGCCTTCACCGAAGACATGGCGCTCTATCTCCAGGCAGCTGTGGCCACGCGGCTCAACATCATCGTCTCGGGTGGGACGGGTTCGGGCAAGACGACAACGCTCAACGCCCTGTCGAGCTTCATCGACAATTCCGAACGCATCCTCACCATCGAGGATACCGCCGAGTTGCAGTTGCAACAGACCCATGTCGGGCGGATGGAGAGCCGGCCGGCCAACGTCGAGGGCAAGGGGCAGGTCAGCCAGCGCGATTGCCTGCGCAACGCACTGCGGATGCGCCCCGACCGGATCATCGTCGGCGAAACCCGCGGCGAAGAGGTCATCGACATGCTGCAGGCGATGAACACCGGGCACGATGGCTCGATGACGACGATTCACGCCAACTCCGCCCGCGACGCGGTAAGCCGGCTCGAAAACATGGTTGCGATGGCCGGTATCGAGATGCCGCTGAAAGCAGTACGGGCGCAAATCGCCAGCGCCGTGAACCTGATCGTCCAGGCTTCGCGGCTGCAGGACGGATCGCGGCGGATGACCTCGATCACCGAAATTACCGGCATGGAAGGCGAGGTCATCTCGATGCAGGAAGTATTCCGCTACGAACGGCTCGGGCTTCAGAGCGACGGACGGATTCTCGGCCGCTTCAATGCCAACGGCATTCGCTCCTATTATGCAGAACGCTTCAGACAGTGGGGCTACGACCTGCCGCCGTCGATCTATGAACCCGTCGTCTAGGGCAGCGCATCATGGAGATATCTGCCGCCCCCCTGATCTATGTGATCACCTTCGTTGCCGTGCTCGCACTGGTCGAAGGGCTCTACCTGACCGTTTTCGGCAAGTCGATCAGCCTCAACCGCCGGGTAAACCGCCGCCTCGAACTGCTGGAAAAGGGCGGTGCGCGCGGCGAGGTTCTCGAACAACTCCGCAAGGAAATGTCGCAGCACGTCAATGCCCGCGGCATTCCACTCTATTCGATCCTCGCCGAGAGGGCGCAGAAAGCCAATATCGCCTTCTCGCCGCCGCAACTTCTCATGGTGATGGCACTGCTCTCGGCGCTGGCCTTTGCCGGGCTGTCGTTCGCAACCGACACCGGGCTCGCGGTTCGCATGCTCGTCGCCCTGATCATGGGCGTTGGCGGCGTCTATGTCTGGATCAACAACAAGGCGAAGAAACGCCTGGCCATGATCGAGGAACAACTGCCCGATGCGGTTGAACTGATGGTACGCTCGCTGCGCGTCGGCCACCCGTTTTCATCGGCCGTGAACATCGTGGCCCGCGAGGTCGCCGACCCGCTGGGAAGTGAATTCGGCCTCATCGCCGACGAAAGCGCCTATGGGCGCAACATTTCAGACAGCCTGAAAGATCTGGCCGAACGCATGGACATGCAGGACCTGCGTTTTCTGGCGGTGGCGGTCACAATTCAGCAGCAGTCCGGCGGCAATCTGGCCGAGATCCTCGACGGGCTGGCAAAGGTGATCCGCGCACGGTTCAAGCTGTTTCGCCGTGTCAGGGCCATCACTGCCGAAGCGAAATGGTCCGGTATGTTCCTGTCGGGCTTCCCGATTGTTGCCCTCATGGGCATCAACGTCATCCAGCCGGATTACTACGCCGAGATCAAGGATACCCCGGCCTTCGTCCCGGCATGTCTCGTCGTCGCCGCCTTCCTGATCGTTAACGTGATCTTCATGAAGATCATGGTCAACATCAAGGTCTGAGGCACATGATGGAACCGCTTGTCCGCGCATATTCCTGGCTTGTCGAAAGATTCGGCGAACTCGCTCCTCTCTATCTGGTCGGAGCGCTGGGTGTGTTCATGGTGGCCTGCACACTTCCGGTCTTTCTCAATCGCCCTCCGGACCCGCTGTCGAAACTGAAATCGCAGACGAGGGTTCGGAAAGCTGCTGACAGAGGCGGCGCACAAACCGGAAAGCAGTTGCGTCAGCACGGCGGGCAGGCAGAAAAACTCGACAAGTTCTCGACCTTTCTGGAGCCGCAGGACGAGCGGGAAATGTCGAACGCCCGGCTGACAATGCTGCAGGCCGGCTACCGTTCGAAATCGGCCGTCCGCGCATTTCACTTCGCGCAATTCGCGCTTGGCCTCGGTTTTCTCACCCTGGGGCTGCTCTACGCCCTCGTCAGTTCGGCCACGGGCGAGGTTCCGACCCGGAAGCTGATCCTGATGGTCATCCTTCCGGGTGCAATCGGATATTACCTGCCGAAATACTGGGTCAACCGGCGGCTTCAGACCCGCCGGGGCGAGATTACCAACGGCTTTCCGGATTCGCTCGACATGATGCTCGTCTGCGTCGAAGCCGGACAATCCCTCGAACAATCGATCATTCGCGTCGCACGGGAACTCCGCGCCGGGTTTCCGGCACTGGCCGACGAATTCGAGATCGTCGCGAACGAAATGAAGGCCGGTAAGGACAAGATCCAGGTGCTCAAGGACATGTCCGCCCGAAGCGGCGTGCCCGATGTCGGCTCGTTCGTGACCGTCCTCATCCAATCGACAACCTTCGGCACCTCGATCGCCGATGCGCTTCGCGTCTATGCAAGCGAAATGCGCGACAAGCGGGTCATGCGCGCCGAGGAGGCGGCCAACAAGCTGCCGACGAAGCTCACCCTCGGCACGATGATGTTCACGGTGCCGCCGCTGCTGTTGATCCTGATCGGCCCGTCCCTCTACAGTATCGTAAAGACATTTCATGGCGGCGGGTTCTGAGCCTGGCCATCGGACGGCATCGGGCGCCGCACGGCGCAACCGTCTGCTTGCCCTGTTCCTGAGCCTGGCAACGGCGGCCTGCAGCGAAGACCCGCGTCTGGACCCGCAACACAAGGGCCCCCGGGCGCAACATGCGACGCGCGCGCACAACCATTCGGTCGACGGCCTGACGGTAGGGCACCGCCTGATGGATGCCGGCGAACACGAACTTGCACTCAACGCCTACCTGCGGGCCGGTGCCGAGCAGGGGCTTAATGCCGATGTGCTTTCAGCGCTCGGCTCCGCCAACCTGCAACTCGGACGGCTGGGACAGGCCGAGCGGCTGCTGCGCCGCGCGGTCGAAACCGACGAGACGTATGCCGCCGCCTGGAACAATCTGGGTGTTGTCCTGATGGAACAGCAGCAGGTCGGCGAGGCCGCCCGGGTCTTTCGCATCGCATTCGCGCTCGACCGCGGGCAGAGCAGCGAAATCCGGAACAACCTGACGAATGCGCTTGCCCGGATGAAAAATCCGGCCGGAACCACGGAAAACAAAACAAGATACGAACTGGTGCGAGATGGCAGCGGAACCTACCGGTTGCGCGGCGCACCCTGAGGCAGAGCAGCAGAGGACACGGAAAATGCGCAACATGTTTCTCGTCACCCTGTGCATGGGCGGCATCCTGATGCTCGCCGCATGCAACAGGCCCGGTGCAAGCGACGTCGACCGTGCGATCCACAGCGTGAACGCCATCGACGAGAACTCGCTCTCGGACATCATGATAACGGTCGCCGACCCCGAGGAGGCGGTTGCATATTATAAGCGTTCGGCGGCCGAGAACCCGGGTCGTGTCGACCTGCAACGCAATCTGGCGAAGTCGCTGGTCCGTGCGAAGCACAACACCGAAGCAGTTGCGGCATGGTCCAGGGTCGCCGCAATGCAGGGCGCAACTGCCGACGACAAGGTGGGCTACGCCGACGCCCTGATCCGCGCCGGAAAGTGGGAGCAGGCCGAAAAGACGCTCGACAGCGTTCCGCCGACCTACGAGACGTTCGAACGCTACAAGCTCGAGGCGATGATCGCCGACAGCAAACACGAATGGCGCAAGGCCGACAGCTTCTACGAAACCGCTGCGGGCCTTACGACAAAGCCCTCATCGGTGCTGAACAACTGGGGCTACTCCAAGCTATCGCGCGGCGCGTACAGCGAGGCCGAGCGGCTTTTCGGCGAAGCGCTCCAGTACGACCCGAACCTGTTCACCGCAAAGAACAACCTGGTTCTGGCGCGCGGCGCCCAGCGTAACTACAAGATGCCGATTCTGGAAACCACACAGACCGAAAGGGCGCAACTGCTGCATACACTTGCGCTGACGGCGATCAAGCACGGGGATGTGACGATCGGCCGGTCGCTTCTCGAAGATGCGATCGATACCCATCCCCGGCATTTCGCCGAAGCCGTAACCAGCCTCAACGCGCTTGACACACCCGTCTGAAAGGCCCGGCAGGTGAGGGCAAAGCGGACCTCTTAACCGGAATTCAACCTCTGCGGGGCAGAGTGAAGGCCAAACCTGCCACCGTTTCCGGATCGCATCGTGATTCACCTTTCCGCAAGTGCCGCGCAGTGGTTCCTGCCGCTGGTGATTCCCGTCGCGCTCTGGGTATCATGGAGCGACCTCGCCCTTCTGAAAATTCCCAACCGGTCGGTTCTTGCACTCATCGCCGTATATGCGGTGGTCGGGCTGGCTGCACTGCCAGGCGACCAGTATCTGTGGCAATGGCTGCACCTGCCCGTGGTTCTGACGATCGGCTTTGCAATCAACCTCGGCGGACTGATGGGCGCGGGAGACGCAAAATTCGCCGCTGCCGCGGCTCCCTTCGTCGCGGCGGGCGACTTGCCCACAGCTCTGTATCTGCTGGCCGGTGTCACACTGATCGCCCTGGCCTGCCACCGCGCCGTCCGCTCCATTCCGTTGCTCCGGTCGCCCGTCGGGCACTGGCGAAGCTGGCACGGCGCAGAATTCCCGATGGGCGTTTCTCTGGGGGCAAGCCTGACGCTCTATCTGATCCTCGCCGCATTCGGCGATGGCTAGGTCGGGGCAAATGCGACAGGGACAGGTATCATGAACGCTCTTGTCGGCAATCTGATGGCGCCACCCGCACCGCTGCGGATCGAGGATGTGCGGCTTCCCGTCGTCATGATGCGGGACATCCTGCTCAAGACGATCTTCCGCAAGAATATCGAGACGGTCTCCGATCTTTCGCGCGCAATCTGCCTGCCGGTTCCGGTCGCGCAGGAACTGGTCGATCTCGCGCGCGGGCAGAAGCTGGTCGAAGCGACCGGCACCCTGCACGCCAACTCGGGCGGCGAGATGGGGTATCAACTTACCGGGGCCGGCAAGGCCCGGGCGCTTGATGCTTTGGCGCAATCGGAGTATTTCGGCGCCATGCCGGTGCCGCTTGAAACCTACGCCGAGCAGGTGCGGCGGCAGTCGGTGCGCGATATCCCCATCTCGCGCGACGAGCTTGGCCGCGCCATGGGCCAGCTGGTGCTGCCGCAAACCCTGATGGACCAGCTTGGCCCGGCGGTATCGGCTGGACGGTCGATCCTGATGTACGGCCCGCCGGGCAACGGGAAATCCTCGATCTCTAACGGTATTCGCGACGCGATGGGCGACCGTATCTTCATCCCCCGGGCGATCGAATATGCCGGACAGGTCATCACGGTCTACGATCCGATCATCCATAGTGCCGCCGAGGAAACGCCCGACGACCCGACCGCGCTGCGCCGCTCGGCCAACCGCTTTGACAATCGCTACGTGTGCTGCGACCGCCCGACCGTGGTCACGGGAGGCGAGCTGTCGCTCGAAATGCTCGATCTCGTCTACAATCCGACCGCCCGCACCTATCAGGCGCCGCTGCAACTGAAATCGAACGGGGGCATTTTCATCGTCGACGACCTCGGCCGTCAGAAGGAATCACCGCAGGCGCTGGTCAACCGCTGGATCGTGCCGCTTGAGGAAAACCGCGACATCCTCGCCCTCCAGTCGGGCGAGAAGTTCGAGGTGCCGTTCGACACGCTGGTCATTTTCTCGACCAACTTTCACCCCAACGAGATTTTCGACAAGGCGGCGCTGCGCCGGATTTTCTTCAAGATCCGGATCGACGGGCCAACGCAGGAGGACTTCCTGAAGATCTTTGCGCTGGTGGCGAAAAAGCGGAACATGCCGCTCGACCGGCCGGCGCTGGATTACCTGCTGGAGAAAAAATATCCCGATATCGAAAACGTCTATGCCAATTATCAGCCGATCTTCCTGATCGATCAGATGATCTCGATCTGCCGTTTCGAGGGCATTCCCAACCAGATGCGCCCCGACCTGATCGACCGCGCATGGGAAAACATGTTCGTAAGCGCGGCGCATATCGACCACTGAAAGCGCCCCCTTTCGTCTGTTCATGGCCTGTTCTCGGGCCTAAATTCGGCGCATGACCCTGGCCGACCGCCCCTCCACCGCCCTTCCGCCGGTTTTTGCCGACTGGTTTGCCGCGCGCGGCTGGTCGATTCACCCCCATCAGCAAGCCATGCTCGACCGGAGCGCTGCGCCGGCGTTGCTGCTGATCGCCCCGACCGGCGGCGGCAAAACGCTGGCGGGGTTTCTGCCCAGCCTTGTCGAACTGGCGGGCGGGGCGCACACGGGCCTGCACACGCTCTATATCTCGCCGCTCAAGGCGCTTGCGGCCGATATCGGGCGCAATCTTGCCGCTCCCATAGCCGGGATGGGCTTGTCGGTCCGGGTCGAGGACCGTACCGGCGATACCCCGGCCTCGCGCAGGAAACGCCAGCGCGCCGACCCGCCGCATATCCTGCTGACCACACCCGAATCGCTGGCGTTGCTGACCTCGTACCCCGACGCGCCGCGCATGTTCGCCGGGCTGTCGCGCATCATCGTCGACGAGATTCATGCGCTTGCCGAATCGAAACGCGGCGATCAGCTGATGCTGTCGCTCGCCCGGCTGGCCCGGCTCGCACCCGGTTTGCGCCGGGTCGGATTGTCGGCAACCGTCGACGATCCGGCCGCGATCGGGCGGCTGATGGCCCAGGCTTCCCGGCCGGTCGAAATCCTGCAGGCCGACCCGGGCCCGGCACCGGACATCGGCATGCTTGCGACCGGCCGCCCGCCGCCATGGGCGGGGGGCGGTGCCGTTCACGCCATACCGGCCGTGCTCGAACAGGTGCGCGCCCACCGGACGACGCTGATCTTCCACAACACGCGCGCGCAGGCCGAGATCTTCTTTCACCACCTGTGGCTTGCCAATGACGATGCGCTGCCCATCGGCATCCACCACGGCTCGCTCTCGCGCGAACAGCGCACCCGGGTCGAAGCCGCGATGGTCGCCGGAAAACTGCGCGCCGTTGTCTGCACCGGATCGCTCGATCTGGGCATAGACTGGGGCGATGTCGACCTGGTGATTCAGGTCGGCGCGCCCAAGAACGTCAAGCGGCTGGTGCAGCGTATCGGCCGTGCCAATCATCGCTACAACGCCCCGTCCAGGGCACTGCTGGTTCCGGCAAACCGCTTCGAGGTCGTTGAATGCCAGGCCGCGCTCGAGGCGGTGCGGGCGGGCGAGCTCGACGGGGCACCGCGTGGGCCGGGGCCGCTCGATGTGCTCTGCCAGCACATCCTGATCGCCGCCTGCGCCGGGCCGTTCGACGCCGATGAACTGTTCACCGAGATGTCCGGCGCCGGGCCCTATTCCGGGTTGAGCCGCGCCGATTTCGACGCCTGCCTAGATTTCTGCGCCACCGGCGGCTACGCGCTGCGCGCCTATGACCGCTGGCGGCGGCTTCAGCGGCGCGCCGACGGGCTGTGGCAGTTGCGCGACCCGCGCTCGGCACAGCGGATCCGGATGAATGTCGGGACCATTCAGGACAGCGATACGCTCAAGGTCCGGTATCGCGGCCAGGGCCAGCCGCTGGGCGAGGTCGAAGAAGCATTCGCCGCCTCGCTCACCCCCGGCGATACCTTTCTGATCGGTGGCAGGGTCGTGCGCTACGAGGGCCTGCGCGAGATGACGGTCGAGGTCAGCCGGACCGCAGCCCGCAAGCCCAGGGTCGCCGTGTTCAGCGGCACCAGGTTTGCTAGTTCCACCCGGCTGATGGACCGCATTCTGACCATGCTGGCGGCGCCGGACTGGTCCGCCCTGCCCGCCCATACGCGCGACTGGCTCAGGCTCCAGCGCGAGGTGTCGGCGCTGCCCTCGCGCGAGCGGCTCCTGATCGAGAGCTTCCCGCACGAGGGGCAGGAGCATGCCTGCGTCTACGGTTTCGCCGGACGGAACGCCCAGCAGACGCTTGGCCTGCTGCTGACACGGCGGATGGAGGACGCAGGGCTGCAGCCGCTGGGCTTTGTCGCCACCGATTATGCCACCCTGATCTGGGGGCTCGAGCCGCTGCGCGACGCGGCACCGCTTTTTCGCCGCGAGACGCTGCTCGCCGGGCTGGAGAACTGGCTGGCCGAAAACGCGGTGATGAAACGAACCTTCCGCGCCTCGGCCACCATTGCCGGGCTGATCGAGCGCAATTCTGCCGGAACGCGCAAATCCGGACGGCAGGCGACGTTTTCGTCCGACATACTGTACGACACGCTGCTGAAATACGACCCCGACCACTTGCTGATGCAGATCACGCGCGAGGAGGCGCGGCGCGGTCTGGTCGATTTCGGCCGTATCGAGGAGATGATCGCGCGCGTCGAGGGGCGGATCGACCTGCTGCGGCTCGACCGGGTAACGCCCTTTGCCGCGCCGATTCTGCTCGAGGTCGGCAAGGTTCCGATTGCCGGACAGGCGCGCGAGCGGCTGATCGCCGAGGAGGCCGCACGCCTGATGGCCGAAGCCGGCCTGTCGGAATAGCCCCTTGCATCCGGCTCGGTCCCGGGCAAAGGAACAACCCATGAACACATATCCCTTCCGACTCGCCGGCGCCGATCTTGCCGCGTTGCCGTCGGGCGCCATGTGGTGGCCCGGCGAACGGCTGCTCTGCGTGGCGGATCTGCATCTGGGCAAATCGGAACGGATGGCCCGCCGGGGCGGCGGCCTGCTGCCGCCTTACGACGGCACCGAAACGCTGGGCCGGCTCGACGCGGCCATCGCTGCCACCCGGCCCGAAACCGTAATCTGCCTTGGCGACAGTTTCGACGATCTTGCCGCCTCGGCCTGCCTGCCAGAGGCGCAGGATCTGTGGCTGACCCGGATGATGGCCGGGCTGCGCTGGATCTGGATCGAGGGAAACCACGATCCCGGCCCGCTGGATCATGGCGGCGAACATCGGCGCGAATACCGCCGGCAAGGGCTGGTCTTCCGTCACATCGCCGAGACTGGCCCCCAGTCGGGCGAGGTTTCGGGGCATTTTCACCCCAAGGCGACGCTGCGCGGCCGGGGGGCGGCGATCCGGCGCGCCTGTTTCCTGACCGATGGCCGGCGGCTGATCCTGCCCGCCTTTGGCGCCTATACCGGCGGTATGGACTGCACCGCGCCCGAACTTGCGTCCCTGATGGACGCGCAGGCGCACGCCATCCTGACCGGGCCGACGCCGGTCAGCTTTCCCGTAGCGGCCGGCCGTACCCGCCGCTAGACGCCCGCCGCCGCCCGGTCAGGCCGACAGGCCCCTGGGTTCCGGCAGGCCGTTGGCGCGGCAGCAGGCAGTGACGGTATTGGCCAGAAGACAGGCGATGGTCATCGGGCCGACGCCGCCGGGAACCGGTGTGATGGCGGAGGCAACCTCCCGGGCGCTTTCGAAATCCACATCCCCCACCAGTCGGGTCTTGCCGTCTTGCGCCGGAATGCGGTTGATACCGACATCGATCACCGTCGCGCCGCGCCTGATCCAGTCGCCCTTGATCATCTTCGGCTGGCCGACGGCGGCGATCACGATATCGGCGCGCCGCACCACCTCGGGCAGATCGCGGGTGCGCGAATGGGCGACGGTCACGGTGCAATGCTCGCGCAGCAGAAGCTGTACCATCGGCTTGCCGACGATGTTCGAGCGGCCCACCACCACCGCTTCGAGCCCGGAAAGCGAGCCCAGTTCCTCGCGCAGCAGCATCAGACAGCCCAGCGGCGTGCACGGCACAAGGCACTTCTGGCCAGTCGCCAGCAGCCCGACATTGAGGATGTTGAACCCGTCCACATCCTTGGCCGGATCGATGGAATTGATCACGAGATCGGTATCGATATGCCCGGGCAACGGCAACTGGACAAGGATTCCATGTACCTGCGGATCGGCGTTGAGGCTTTGGACCAATACCAGCAGATCCTCCTGCGGAGTATCGGCGGGCAGCCGGTGCTCGATCGACAGCATTCCGGCCTCGCGCGTCTGCCTGCCCTTGTTGCGAACGTAGACCTCGCTTGCCGGATCCTCGCCCACCAGAACCACAGCAAGCCCCGGGGTGATGCCGTGTTCGGCATCGAGCCGGGCCACTTCGGTTCCGACTCTGGCGCGCAGATGCGCCGCAAAGGCCTTGCCGTCGATGATCCGGGCCGTCATGCCTGCTGCTCCTTCTTTCCGTTTCCGCTCTTGCGCCCCGGCCGTTTCAGGCCGGGCCTTCGCCCAGTATCGCCTCTTCGCGGCGGATCGACCAGTCGATCAACTGTCGCCACAGGGTCTCGGCCAGATCGCGGTCCAGCCCGGCCTCGCCCGCCGCCCGCCGAACGTTGGCCACCACCTCCTCCACCCGCGCTTCGATCCGCGCCGGCAGCCCCGCGCCAAGCTTCAGTTCCGCCGCGCGGTCGATATAGCGTGCCCGTTCGGCCAGTGCCGCCACCAGCTGCCGGTCCAGATCGTCGATCTGCAGGCGCAGCACGGCCATCGACGGGCAATCCTCGGGGCGAATGCGTGGCATGCGGGACTCCTGCGGCCTTCCATGAGGCCGCAGACATATACCCCTCACCGGTCAGAACAACCCCTCGATTTCGCCGGCGTCGTTGAGCCCGATGGTCTCGGCCGAGGGCACGCGCGGCAGGCCGGGCATGGTCATGATCTCGCCGCAGATCACCACGATGAAGCCCGCACCGGCCGCCAGCCGCACCTCGCGGACCGGAACCCCGTGACCGCTCGGCGCGCCGCGCAGGTTGGGGTCGGTCGAAAACGAATATTGCGTCTTGGCCATGCAGATCGGCAACCTGCCGTAGCCCTGGCTTTCCCACTGGTGAAGCTGGTTGCGAATGCTCTTGTCGGCCAGAACGCCGCTGGCGTGATAGATTCGCTTGGCGATGGTTTCGATCTTGGCGAACAGGGGCATGTCGTCATCGTAGAGCGGCGCGAATTGCGAAACCCCGCTGTCGGCAATCCTGGCCACACGCTCGGCCAGGTCGACAATCCCCGCCGATCCCTCGGCCCAGTGCGTGCAGACAAACGCCTCGGAGCCGTGTTCCGCGACATATGCCCTGACCACCCCGATCTCGGTGTCGGTGTCGGAAACGAAATGGTTGATCGCGACAACGACCGGCACGCCAAAGCTCTTCAGGTTGGCGATGTGCCGTCCGAGGTTGGGGCAGCCGGCCAGGACGGCCTCGACATTCTCCTTTCCCAGATCGGCCTTGGCCACGCCGCCGTTCGACTTGAGCGCGCGGATCGTGGCGACGATCACCACCGCATCGGGCGCCAGCCCGGCCTTGCGGCACTTGATGTTCATGAACTTCTCGGCCCCGAGATCGGCACCGAACCCCGCTTCGGTCACCACGTAATCGGCCAGTCTCAGCGCTGTTCTGGTGGCTATCACCGAGTTGCAACCATGGGCGATATTGGCAAAGGGCCCGCCGTGCACGAAGGCCGGGTTGTTTTCCAGCGTCTGCACCAGATTCGGCTGCATCGCGTCCTTCAGCAGAACGGTCATCGCACCGTCGGCCTTCAGGTCGCGGCAGAAGATCGGGCTGCGGTCGCGGCGATAGGCGACGATGATATCGCCCAGGCGCTGTTGCAGGTCTTCGAGACCGCTCGCCAGGCAGAGGCAGGCCATCACCTCGGAGGCGACCGTGATGTCGAAGCCCGTCTGGCGCGGAAAGCCGTTGGCGACGCCGCCCAGCGAGGTGACGATGTCGCGCAGCGCGCGGTCGTTCATGTCGACCACCCTGCGCCAGCTTACCCGGCGTTCGTCGATGCCCAGTTCGTTGCCCCAGTAGATGTGGTTGTCGATCATCGCCGAAAGCAGGTTGTGGGCGCTGGTAATGGCGTGGAAATCGCCGGTGAAGTGAAGGTTCATGTCCTCCATCGGCACGACCTGCGCATAGCCGCCGCCGGCCGCCCCGCCCTTCATGCCGAAACAGGGTCCGAGCGAGGCCTCGCGGATGCAGATCGCGGCCTTGCGGCCGATCCGGTTCAGCCCGTCGCCAAGCCCCACCGTGGTTGTCGTCTTGCCCTCGCCCGCCGGGGTCGGGTTGATCGCGGTCACCAGGATCAGCTTGCCATAGGGACGATCCGCCAGGCCGTCGATGAACTGCTGGTCGACCTTTGCCTTGTCGTGACCATAGGGCAGCAGATGCCCGGCAGGAATGCCGAGCATCTCGCCTATTTCCTGGATCGGTTTCTTTTTCGCTTCCCGCGCGATCTCGATATCCGATTTGTGGGCCATGAGTTCCTCCCTTGAACGGCGACGGTAGTTGTATTGCGTTCCGGATACAGGTTGTAACGCCGGAACAGGGCGGCGTTTCCGACATTTCCAATACCGGGGGCGGCGCCGGCCGGTCAGTTTGCCGTAACAACCAGAAACAGGCGCCGGAACGGGAACAGCACCGACCCGTCCGGCTGCGCCGGATATTGTTCGTCAAGGCTCGCGTCATAGGCGGCGAGGAACATCCCCGCCTCGCTCGCTGACAATCTGTCGAGGATCGGCCGCGCCGCGGTCGAGCGGGTGAAGGCGCGCACCGGATGCCCCTCGTCGGTTGCGGCAAGCCGCTGGTAATAGACCGTCTCCCAGACGATGGCCTCGCCCATCGGCGCCAGCAGGGTGAAATAGGCCTCGGGCGGGGCGACGGGTGGCCGCCAGTCCGACCAGTCGAACCTGTCGGGAAACAGCGCCGCCGCCAGCTTCCGCAACAGGCTGTGCGACGGGGCCTCGAACTGGCGCGGCATCTGCACCGCCAGCGTACCACCGGGTGCGAGAAAGCCCATCAGGCGCGGGAAAAGCAGGTCGTGGCGCCCGAGCCAGTGCAGCGCCGCGTTGGAGAAGATCAGCGCCGGCGGCTCCGCCGGTCGCCATGCCGCGATATCGGCTTCGGTCAGCGTATCGTATCCGCCCCCCTCGCGTGCCGCATCGAGCATGGCCGGTGAGGAATCGATGCCTGTCAGCGACCTTGCCGGGAAACGGGCGGCCATCGCCCCGGCGATCGCTCCGCTGCCACAGCCCAGATCGGCAATGCCGCCGGTGGGCAAATCCGGCACGGCGCTCAGCAGATCGAGCGCCGGGCGCAAACGCAAACCCCGGAACCTGAGATAGGCCCCGGGGTTCCAGTCGTTCGCCGGGGTCGCGCTCACGCGGTCGGGTCGGGTTCGAGCCCCGGCTCGGCCTTGGGCGCCTTGGGCTTGGTCTTGGGGATCGCGGTGAGCGAGGACGGCGTGCCGCTGTCGGCGGGGGTATCGTCATCGTCACCACGCTTGAGCGGCTCACCGGCGATGACGCGTGTGATCTCGCTGCCGGTCAGCGTCTCGTATTCGAGCAGCCCCTCGGCCAGTCGCACCAGATCGTCATGCTTTTCTGTCAGCACGCGCTTGGCGGTCTCGTAGCCCTCGTCCACCAGCCGGCGCACCTCCTCGTCGATCCGCTCCTGCGTCTCGGGCGAGGCATTGGCGGCGGCCTGGTAGCTGCCGAGATAGCTGTGCTGCTCGTTGGCGTAGTCGATATTGCCAAGCTCGTCGGACATGCCGAACTGGGTTACCATGGCGCGGGCGATCCGGGTCACCTGCTGGATATCCGAGGCCGCTCCGCTGGTCACGTTCTCCTTGCCGAAGATCAGTTCCTCGGCCACCTTGCCACCCATCGCCATGGCGATTTTCGACGTGTACTTGGTATAGGTGACAGAAAGCTGGTCGCGCTCGGGCAGCGACAGGACAAGGCCGAGCGCCCGGCCGCGCGGAATGATCGTCGCCTTGTGGATCGGGTCGTGCTGCGGCACGTTGAGGCCGACGATGGCGTGCCCCGCCTCGTGATAGGCGGTAAGCTTCTTCTCGTCCTCGGTCATGACCATCGAGCGCCGCTCGGAGCCCATCATCACCTTGTCCTTGGCGTTTTCGAAATCCTCCATGGTCACGAAGCGCCGGCCGATGCGCGCCGCCATCAGCGCCGCCTCGTTGACCAGGTTGGCCAGATCGGCCCCCGAAAAGCCGGGCGTACCGCGGGCGATGATTCGCAGATCCACATCGGGACCGAGCGGCACCTTGCGGGCATGCACGCCGAGGATCTTCTCGCGCCCCTTGATATCGGGGTTCGGCACCTGAATCTGGCGATCGAATCGACCCGGACGCAGCAGCGCCGGATCGAGCACATCGGGGCGGTTGGTGGCGGCGACGATGATGATGCCCTCGTTGGCTTCGAAGCCGTCCATCTCGACCAGAAGCTGGTTCAGCGTCTGTTCGCGTTCGTCGTTACCGCCGCCAGAGCCGATACCGCGCGAACGCCCCACCGCATCGATCTCGTCGATGAAGACGATGCAGGGCGCGTTCTTCTTGGCCTGTTCGAACATGTCGCGCACGCGGGATGCGCCGACGCCCACGAACATCTCGACGAAATCGGAGCCCGAAATGGTGAAGAACGGCACGCCAGCCTCACCCGCGATGGCGCGCGCCAGGAGTGTCTTGCCGGTGCCCGGGGGGCCGACGAGCAGCGCGCCCTTGGGGATCTTGCCGCCGAGGCGGGAGAATTTCTGCGGATTGCGCAGGAATTCGACGATCTCCTCCAGTTCTTCCTTGGCCTCGTCGATCCCGGCCACATCGTCAAAGGTGACGCGGCCCTGCTTCTCTGTCAGCAGCTTGGCCTTGGATTTGCCGAAGCCCATCGCGCCGCCGCGCCCGCCGCCCTGCATGCGGTTCATCAGGAAGATCCAGATGCCGATCAGGATGATGAAGGGCAGAAGCGTGCCGAGATAGGCCAGAAGGCCGTTCTGCTGTTGCGGCTCGGCGGTGACCTGAACGTTCTCGGCCAGCAACCGGTCGGTCACGTCCGTGCCGTCGGGAAGGATCGTGGTGAAAAGCGTGCCGTCGGTGCCGCGCACACGCAGGCGTTCGCCGTCAATGGTAACCGACGAAACGGTTCCGTCCTCGACCTGCCGGATGAAGTCCGAATAGCTCAGTGTTCGCGACGCCATGGTCGACTGGCCGTCGCTGAACAGATTGAATAGCGCAAGGATCAGCAAGAACAGCACGACCCAAAAGGCGATGTTACGGGCATTTCCCACGGGGGCAAGACTCCTCGGTCGGGTCTGCGGACGGCGCAAACCGGGTTCCCCATAAGATAGTGGATCGGGCGCGAGGTTCAACGCGGTTTCCCGCACTCGGTCGATCTAATCCCGGAGGTCACAAGGACGGAGCGTTCGGAATGGTCGGCAACGCGGACGAAGCTGCCGTTCTTCTTTCGCCCGGAACAGCCGCCCTGGCGGCCCGGGCGGCGCCCGTCCGCCCCCTCGGGCGGGCGCCTTGCAACCTCATCGCGCGCACGAACGTTGGAGGTTCGTGGCCGGCATGAAGTGAAGACCACAAGCGCTGCGCGCCCACCCGGCAGACGGGCACCGCCCTCCGTCATGCCAGTTGATTACCGTCACGATGGGCTCAACGCAGACTTCCTGCGGCGAGCGGCAGCACCTGCCGATCCGGCGAAAAGCCGAAACGCTGTACCTTGCCGTGCTGCCGGCAACCGGTGTCAGGCCGAGGTCAGGGCTTCGACGAATCCGCCGCGCGGCGGGCGCAATTCGGCTGTCCACGCGCCCGGCAGCACCCCCGGCAGCGCCAGCACTTCCTCACCCTGGTAGAGCGCCGGCAGCGCGGTCAGCGCCGCCCGCGGGTCGCGCCCGCCCGGGATCGGCCCGATCTGACCCAGCCCGCGCGAGCCGAGCGGACGCACCACGACACCGGGGCGCACCGGCCCGCGCAGCAGCCAGCGCCTGTCCCACACCGTTTCGCCATCGAAGGGCAGCACAAGACCGCAAACCGCCTTTTCCTCGCGCGTCACGCGAATCACCCCGCCGCGCGCGATCAGCAGACAGCCGTGCAGCGTGCGCACCCGCCCGTCGAGCACGTCTTCGGTTACCTCGGCCAGCGCCTGTGCCCTCGGCCGGTAGGCCGCCGACGAAACCCACCTCAGCGCATGAGCCAGAAGCGTGGCACGGGTTTCGGCTTCCAGCCCGGCCAGCGCCTCGCGGCTGAAGATGACATCGCCATGGCGGATGCGGGTAATGCTCCGGGCGACCTGCGCGGCACGCGCCTCCAGCGCGACACGCGCGCGGCGCAGCCGGCCGGCGGTGGCGGCCAGCCCCTCGATGTCGAGGCCAAGGCCGGTATCGCCGCGCAGCGCGTTGCGGATACGCACCCGCTCGAAGCCCGGATCATCGTTGGAGGGGTCTTCCGACCATTCGATCCCCTTTTCGCGCAGCCAGTCGCGCAGCGTTTCCCGCCGTTCGCCCAGCAGCGGGCGCAGCAACACGAAACCCGGGCCGCCCTGTCCGCTGTCTTCCGGCATCGGGCCGAGGCATTCGGCAGGCACAACCGGATCGGGCTGAACGATCCGCATCCGCTCGCCCATTCCCGAAAGACCGGCCACACCCGATCCGCGCGCCAGGTTGATCAGGAAGGTCTCGGCCTGATCGTCCATCGTATGCCCGATCAGGACGTGCCCGATATCGCCGCGCCAACGGTCGATCAGGGCATGGCGCGCCCGCCGCGCCGCATCCTGAAGGTTGCCGCCCGCCAGTCCGGCCAGCCGCAGCGTGGTATGGGGCAGGTTCAGCCCGGCGGCCTGCGCCCCGGTCCGGCCCGCCTCGGCGGCGGATTCGGGGCGCAACCCGTGATCCACCGTGACGACATGAAGCGCCACGCCGGCACGCGCCGCCCATTCCGCAACCAGATACATCAACGCGGTGGAATCGCCGCCGCCCGACACCGAAACCCCCAGCCGCCTTGGGCACGGTTCCGGCAAAAGCCGGTCCATGGCCTCGGCAAAGCGGGTTTCGAGCGTCATGGCGCCTCCTGCATCCCTGCCCTCAGGGGCAGCCGAGCCGGCTGCGGGCGGCATCGGCCGAGGTCACTTCGGCACTGCCGGGAAAGCGCGCGCCAACCTCGCCCAGCATTACGCAGGCTTCATCGGTCTGGCCCAGCGTCCCGAGGCTCTCGCCCAGTTTCAGCAGCGCCTGCGGCGCCGTACCGCCGGCAGGTTCGGCGGAAAAGGCGTTGAGATAGGCCGTCGCCGCCGATCTGGTCTCGCCCAGCTGACTGTGGGCATCGCCGGCCAGCAGATGCGCGCGCGGGGTCAGCGGGCCGGCGGGATAGGTCTCGGCGAAGGTGGCGAACAGCCGCGCCGCGCTGGCGGTATCGCCCGACGAAAGCGCCGCCTCGGCCCGGTCGAAATCGGCCCGCTCCCCCATGGCAAGCTGCGCGCCGCCCCCGGTTTCGGATGCGGCCGTCGCGGGCGGGGCGGGCAGCACACCGCCGCCCAGCGTCGGGGTATCGCCCAGCTTGCTCACGTCGCAGGCGTCCTCAAGCTCGCAAAGCCGGAACTCCAGATCGCCGATCCGGTTGGTGCCATCCTTGACGATCCGGTCGACGCGAAACTGCAGCTCTTCGGTCTGTGCGGTCAGGCGCTGCAATTCGGATTCGATCACATTCACCCGGTCGATGACCGAGGGGGGAAGCTGCTGCGCTCCCGACGCCCCGGTGGTCGAAAGCTCCTGCGTCAGCTTCTTCACCTCGACGTAGAGCACGGTCAGTTCCTGACGGATATCGGCGAGCGTTTCGGAACCGCCCTGCGCCGCAACGGGCTGGGCCAGCGCGACCAGGCCGGCAAGGACAAGAAGGGTCCGGTGCATGGCGTGGCGCCTCAGCTTGTCGGCGCGGCGCGCAGCACGGTCACGGCGCGGCGGTTCTTGGCATAGCAGGCCTCTTCCGAGCAGATCTCGAGCGGGCGCTCCTTGCCGTAGCTGACGGTATCGAGCCGCGTTCCCGCAACACCGCGCGAGATCAGGTATTCCTGCACCGCGTTGGCCCGCCGCGCACCGAGCGCAAGGTTGTATTCGCGCGTGCCCTGTTCGTCGGCATGGCCTTCGACGGTCGCGTTGTAGCCGGTGTTCTGATTGAGCCAGCCCGCCTGCCCGTTCAGCGTCTGCTGCGCCTCGGCGGTCAGCGAGGACTGATCGACCGGGAACAGGACACGGTCGCCCACGCGCGACTGGAAATAGGCCGGCGAGGCCGGGTTCGAGGCGTCTCCCGCCGCCCCGTAGCCGCCGGCGCCGTAGCCGCCGGCCATGCTGTTGCTGTCCACCTTCTTCGCGCAGGCGGATACGCCAAGCGCCGCGATCAGCAGGACGGCCTTGATGGCGATATGAGCCATGATGTGACTGCTCCGTAAAAACCTCTCTCGCACTACTATCATTGGCAGGTCGCCAAGGGAACGCCTAGCAGACGTCCCGATTCCGCCGCCGTATCCCGGTGGCGGCGGGGGCACGCGCGTCAGGGCAGCAGCGGCGACCAGGCCGGATCCGAGGCGGCGCCCGGTGTCGGCACCCGGCGCAGGTTGCGCCCGGTGATGTCGACCGAATAGAGCGCCGGCTGGCCCGCCGCGCCCGAGCTTTGCCGGGTGAACATCACCACCCGGCCGTTAGGCGCCCATGTCGGCCCCTCGTCGAGGAACGACGCGGTGAGCAGGCGCTCCTCGGAGCCGTCGGTGCGCATCACGCCAATGTGAAAGCGGCCCTCATTCTGCTTGGTGAAGGCGATCAGGTCGCCGCGTGGCGACCAGACCGGTGTGCCGTAGCGCCCCGGGCCCTGCGAGATCCGCCGCGCCTCCCCGCCCGAGGCGGGCATGACATAGAGCTGCTGCGTACCCGAACGATCGCTTTCGAACACGATCTGCGCGCCGTCGGGCGAAAAGCTGGGCGAGGTTTCGATGGCGGGGGTTGCGGTCAGTTGCGACGACTGGCCGCCGATTCGGTGGAGAAAGATATCGGTGTTGCCGCCGCGCGATTCCGAAAACACCACCGTCGTGCCGTCGGGCCCGAATCGCGGCGAGAAGGTCATCGTGCCGGATTGCCCGGCAAGCAGCCGCTGCTGCACCGCGTTGCCGACCTGCATCATGTAAACCTCGGGCACGCCGCTGGCATAGGAGGTATAAAGCACCCGGTCACCGTTGGGCGAAAACCGCGGCGCCAGCACCAGCGAGGACGCATCGGTCAGATAGGCGACATTCGCGCCATCGTAATCCATCACCGCCAGCCGCTTGAGCCTCGCGTCCTTCGGTCCTTCCTCGTGCACGAAAACGACGCGGCTGTCGAAATAGCCGCCCTCGCCGGTGATCCGGGAATAGACCTGATCGGCCACCTTGTGCGCCAGCCGCCGCACGCTCGCCTGCGAGCCTGAAAGCTGCAATCCGTCCCCCAGCGGAGCGCCGGAATACACGTCGAACAGGCGGAACTTGACCGTCACCTGCCCGCCGTCCGAAACACTGACCGCACCGGTGATGAGCGCCTGCGCGTTGATCGCCTTCCAGTCGGGATAGGAAACCGGCGCATCGAAGCTGGTAACGCGGGCGATATGCGAATCGGCGGGGATCTCGCGGAAGAGGCCCGTGCCCTCCAGATCCTGCGCGATCACCCGGGTGACATCGTTGGCCGCCTGTCCGGCCGCGCCCGATTCGGCAACGAATGCCGGAATGGCAAAGGGCAGCGGTTCGATCACCCCTTCGGTGATCTCGATCCGCAGAGGGCTCTGCGCCAGTGCGCCCTGGAGGGGCAGCAGGCAGGCGATCGCCAGGACCAGGGTACGCAGGAACATCACTTGATCCTCATTTTTTCGGGATTGAATACCATCTCGATCTCGCGCCAGTGAGCGTATTTCTCCGCCGGCAGGTCGAAACCATCGCCGCCGCAGCGGATGATCGCCCTGCGTGCGGCCTCGAACGCCTGCCGTGCGGCGGCTTCGCTGCCGCCCTCATAGCCGGTCATCCGGATCGAGGCCACATCGGGTGTCGCGTTTTCGTTCATCGAAACGAAAACCGTGACCGTGGTGCCCAGTGCGTCGGTCGACAGCGACCCGACGTTCCAGCAGCGTTCGACCCCAATCCGCAGCGCGTCGCGCTCGCCCGAAGTCAGCGGCGGCCCGCTGGCGACGGTGCCGGTGCCCGAGGCCTCCGACGGGGTTCCGCCGGCGACGGCCTCGGCCACGGCGGCGGCTATCGCATCTTCGGCGGCGGGTTCGGCCGTTTCGGCCGGCGGTGTTCCGGGCTCGCTGCGGCTGGCAACGTTTCCTGACGCCGCGCGCTGGCTGGCCGCTTCGCTGACCGGCGCCGGCGCCGGCCGCGCCGGCCGGCTGTGCGGGCGCGGCGTACCTGTGGGCGCCAGCGCCACGGCGGTTCCGCCCGGCTCCTCGGTCGCCTCGGTGGTCAGTTCCGTGCCCGCCTCTTCGGGGGCCGTGGCCGACTGCGCCTCGACCGGGGTTTCTCCGGCGGTGTTCTCGTCGGGGCGAACCGCTTCGCGCAGTTCGGGCGCCACCTCGGCATCGGGTGCGGGGCGCTCCGCCGGAAGCGGCGCCACACGTGGTGCCGTTCGCGGCACCGGCGCGCGTTCGGGCGCCAGCACCATGCCGGCGCCCTCGGGCGCATCGGGCATTGCAGGCGCCGCAGGCGCCACCGGCCGCACCTCGGCCTGCGGCGGCTCGAAAGTCTCGGCCACCTCCGGCCTGTCCTCGCTCCGGGGACTTTCGGCAGCTTCGGGCGCGGGGCGCGATTGCGGCGGTGTCTCGGCCTGCGGAACCTCCGGGGCCCGGGCCGTATCGGGCGCGCTCGGGGTGGCCGGGGCATCCGTTACCTCGGGGGCCGCCGGCCGCGCCGCCATCATCGCGGCAAATTCCTCACCCGAGATGACGGTTACGTTGGTGAATTCCGTGTCATTTCGGGCGAACGAGAACAATCCCCCGAACAGCATCCAGAAGATCAGCACCGCATGGGCGATGCCCGAGACCCTGGCCCCGGTATTCATGTGGATCGCGCTAACCATCTCCGCCGTCGAGTGTCGGGCCGCCGCTGTCCGTCACCAGCCCGATATTCGAGAAACCGCCGGCATTCAGCGCACCCATTACCTGCATGACGCGTTCGTAGGGGATCGCGCCGTCGGCGCGCAGGAACACCTTGTCGTCGGCGCGTTCGGCGGCAATGCCGCGCAGGCGGCTCACCAGTTCGGCCTCGGGCACCTCGGTCGTCATGATGGTGACGGTTCCGTCGGCGGAAAGGCTGATCACCAGCGGTTCCTCCTGCTCGTGCGGCAGGGCCTGCGCCGCCGTCCTGGGCAGTTCCACCGGCACGCCCACCGTCAGCATCGGGGCCGCCACCATGAAGATGATCAGCAGCACCAGCATAACGTCGACAAAGGGCGTCACGTTGATCTCGGACATCGCGCGCGGATGCCGGTGCGACCGCCGCCGCCGCCGGCTGCCGCCTCCGCCATCGGATTTCATCGCACCGGCGCCCATGGCTCAGCTATCCAACTGCCGCGACAGGATGGTCGAGAATTCGTCGGCAAAGCTCTCCCAGCCGCCGACGATGCGGTCGGAATCGCTTTGCAGCTTGTTGTAGAAGATCACCGCCGGAATGGCCGCCAGCAGGCCCAGCCCGGTGGCCACCAGCGCCTCGGAAATACCCGGCGCAACCACGGCGAGGTTGGTGTTCTGCGACGCGGCGATCTCCTCGAAGTCGTTCTTCATCCCCCAGACCGTGCCGAACAGCCCGACGAAGGGCGCGGTCGACCCGACCGTCGCCAGAAAGCCCAGGCCACGGTTCATCTCCTCGGCCTCCTTGGCGATCGCCACGTCCATCGAGCGGTCGATTCGCGCCTGCGCCCCGGCGATCTGCCCGCCATCGGCGCGGTGCGACCGGCGCCATTCGGTCATTCCGGCAGCAAAGATCCGCTCGGGCGCCGATTTCGGATCAGGGCCAACCTGGTCGAACAATTCGTCCAGCGGCTCGCCGGACCAGAATTTCTCGTCGAAATCCTCGGTCTGGCGGCGGGCCAGCCTGAAATTGATGTGTTTCTGGATGATGATCGCCCACGACCAGAACGAGGCCGCAATCAGCATCAGCATCACGAGTTTGACGGTAAAGGTGGCGCGGGCGAAAAGCGCCCACAGCGAGAAATCTATCTCCTGCGCCGCGGAAAGGGTCGACGGATCCATGTGCCTGCTCGTGTTGTCTGCCGCTTCTCGGGCGGCTCTTGCCGCGAAACTTACCCGGTTTGAAGGGGAAAGGCCAACACGAAGGTGTTACGACGGACAAACGCCGCATGCGGCCGGTGACCTGTGCGGAATCCCGCCGCGCGCGCCGCGCTATGCCGCCATCAGGGTCCGCACCGCCTCGGGCAGCCGTTGCGGTCGCCCGTCCAGCGACATGGCAACCACGACAACCCGTGCCGCGAACAGCACCTGCGCCCCGCGCAGCACCCGCTGGTCCATGACGAACCGCGCACCGCTGATCCCGGTCAGTCCGGTTTCGACCGTCAGCACATCGTCCAGCCGCGCCGGGGCGAGGTAATCGGCCTCGATCCGCCGGACGGCAAAGACGATACCTGTCTCGTCGCGCAGCGCGTTCTGGTCGACCCCGATACCGCGCACCCATTCCGAACGCCCGCGCTCGATGAACTTCAGGTAATTGGCGTAATAGACTATCCCCGCCATGTCGGTGTCTTCGTAATAGACGCGGAGCGTGTGGATGTGCGGCATGGCGGTCTCCTTCCCCGGCTCGCGTTGCGCGAAGGGCCTGCGTCCGGCTCACCCCCAACCGCTTCCCACGGACCGGCCGGGAAATCAAGCGCGGCCGGCCGCCGCGATGCGTGCCGCCAGCCGCAGGGCATGGCTCGGATCGGTCGCGGCGGGCGGCATCGCCGGATCGTAGGCGGCGCGGACGATTCCGGCGATTTCCGGGCGCAGGACGGTCGCGCCGTCCCGGCTCAGGGCCAGCGGTGAACGGTCGCGAAAGGCGGTTTCGGACCACAGCAGGATGATCCGGATCATCTGGTCGAGGCTCAGGTTGTCGGCGGGCATGGCCGACAGAGCCTCGTCCATGCGCAGGAATACCATGGCGGCGCGGATCGCGCCGGATTTCTCGAACCGGAAGGCGCGGTACTGGTTGGCATCCGCCGCCCGCAACCGCGCAACCAGCGCCGCGAGGCCGGGCACCAGCCGGCCGAGATCGGGCACGTCCAGAAGCTCGGCCCAGTCGCGGAGGAAGAAGACCATCAGATTGGCCCCTGTTTCGGCGTCGGTCGCGGCCATCCGGTGACCGGCCAGGGCGATCACCGCCTCGCAAGCGCCCTTGAGCAGCGAAAGCGTCGCGTCATCGACACCGAAGACCACCGGGGCGACGGGCCGCTCCCAGCGGGCGCAGAGATAGCTTCCGTCCGGGCGGGTGAAAAGGGCCTCGATCTGCTGCGGCGTCACCGGCGGCTCCCTGCGTTCTTGTGGGCGAAAGCGCCCGACATCACTCGAACAGCCCGCCCTGTGCGCCGTTGCGCTCCGACGCCGGGCGCGGCACCGGCAGGCCCAGATGATCCCACGCCTTCTGCGCCAGCATCCGGCCGCGCGGCGTGCGCTGGATCAGCCCCTGTTGCAGCAGGTAGGGTTCGATCACCTCTTCCAGCGCGTCGCGGCTTTCCGACAGGGCGGCCGAGATGGTCTCTACCCCCACCGGCCCGCCGGCATAGTTTTCGGCCAGCAGCAGCAGATAGCGCCGGTCGGCCCCGTCGAGCCCCAGATGGTCGACCCCCAGCCGGGTCAGCGCGCTGTCGGCCAGATCGCGGGTCAGCCGCCCGTCGCCCTCGACCAGGGCGAAATCCACCACCCGGCGCAGGAGCCGCCCGGCGATGCGCGGCGTGCCTCTGGCGCGCGAGGCGATCTCGCGCGCGCCCGCGGGCTCGGTCGGAATGCCGAGCAGGCGGGCATTGCGGGTGACGATCTCGTGCAACTCGCCCACGGTGTAGAATTGCAGCCGGGTCGGAATGCCGAACCTGTCGCGCAGCGGCGTTGTCAGCAGGCCGAGCCGGGTTGTCGCGCCCACCAGCGTGAAGGGCTGAAGCTCGATCCGGACAGTGCGCGCCGCCGGCCCTTCGCCGATCACCAGATCGAGCTCGAAATCCTCCAGCGCCGGGTAGAGCACCTCCTCGACCACCGGATTGAGGCGGTGGATCTCGTCGATGAACAGAACGTCGCGCGATTCCAGATTGGTCAGGATCGCGGCCAGATCGCCGGGCCGGGCCAGCACCGGACCCGAGGTCATGCGGAAACTGACCCCCAGTTCGCGCGCCATGATCTGCGCCAGCGTCGTCTTGCCCAGACCGGGCGGGCCGTGAAACAGCGTGTGGTCCATCGCCTCGCCCCGGCGCCGGGCGGATTCGATGAAAACGGCAAGGTTGGCACGTGCCTCGGCCTGGCCGATGAACTCCGACAGCGCCTGGGGGCGCAGCGCACGGTCTTCGCCGCCATCCCCCGGCTGCGGGCCGGCACGCAGAAGCGGATCGGGCTCGGTCATCGCTTATCCCTTCGGCGCCAGCAGTTTCAGCGCCGCACGGATCAGCGCGGCGGTATCGGCACCGGCGCTTTCCGTCATGGCGCGGGCGACGGCGCTGGCGGCCTCGCCCTGCTGATAGCCCAGATTGACCAGCGCCGACAGCGCATCGGACTGAGCCGCGGCGGACGTATCCGGTACGGACACGGGCATCGGGGCCGGCTGCGCGGAGGGGACGCCGCCGGCAGGTTCCGGCGCTTCGGTCACCCGCGCGAAGCTGCCCGCCATCGCCATGACGGCGGGTGCCTTGTCTTTCAGTTCATTGACCACGCGCTGCGCCAGCTTCGGCCCGACACCGGGGGCGGCGCGAACCGCGGTCCAGTCCCCCAGCGCGATGGCACGGCCAACCCCGTCGGCCCCGAGCGTTCCGAGAATCGCCATGCTCGCCCTGGCGCCGATACCCTGAACCGAGGTCAGCAGCCGGTGCCATTCCTTTTCCTGCAACGAGGTGAACCCGAACAGTTGCAACAGATCCTCGCGCACCACCAGATCGGTATAGAGCGCGGCGAAACCGCCCGGCCCGGGCAGCGCCATCAGCGTGCGCTCGGAAACGTGGACGATATATCCCACCCCCCCGACATCAAGCAGGACATGATCCGTGCCACGATAATCGATCCGTCCGGCCAGACGCCCGATCACGACGCCCTCGCGATCGCCTGTTGCAGGCGCGATCCCGATTGCAGGTGGTAGGCATGGGTGATGGCGATCGCCAGCGCGTCGGCCGCATCGGGCCCGGCCAGATCGACACCGGGAAAATGGATACCGATCATATGGGCGATCTGGTGCTTTTCGGCATGCCCCACCCCGACGATCGTCTTCTTGACCGCGTTCGGAGCATATTCGCCCACCACGATCCCGGCGCGCGCCGGCACCAGCATCGCAACCCCGCGCGCCTGCCCCAGCTTCAGCGTGCCCGCCCCGTCGCGGTTGACAAAGGTCTGCTCGACGGCGGCGGCCTGCGGCCTCAGCCGCGCGATGATGGCGGCAAGCTGGTCGTGCAGCGACAGCAGCCGTGTGCCGAGATCGTCTTGTGCCGAAGAGGTGCACAGCCCGTTTTCGACATGGGTGAGTCGCGAACCGTTCACCTCGATCACGCCCCAGCCCAGAATCCGCAACCCCGGGTCGATGCCAATTACGCGCATGAACGTTGCCTTTTTGCCACTGTCTGCTCTTGTCGTTTGACGCTGGTTAGCACGAAAAGTGAACATCGGCCAGAAATAAGCGGCCTGCCCAACCCCGAAAACGCAATGGCCGTTGCCGGAATCCGACGCTGTGCCATCCAAACGCGTCGGGACCATTCCAATTGCGACACCCCGCCATGTCGCAATTGGATGGCGTACGATTCTCCGCCGTTCTTGCGCCGGAATTCATGCAAAAAATGCATGTCGGGCATGACCTGTACGCAATTGTACCGGCGCATCGGCGGCGCTAGCTGCATATGACTCCGGCAAACGGAAAAGTCCATTTCATCGGGAAAGAGAGGAGGAGACCATGGCATTCTATGACACGCCCCAGACGACCGGCCACGGCCCGATTCGTCGTTTTATCAGTGGTGTCGCGCAGGAAATTGTCGCCTGGCGCGAGCGTAACGAAACCCGCAAGGCCCTGTCGAAGCTGAGCGACGGAGAACTGTCCGATATCGGCTTCCTCCGCGCCGACCTCGACATGACCCACGACGACACGTTGCACAACGGCTGAAGCGATCGTCGCCGGCCAAGGCCGGTCTGATCGCTGCGGCACTTCGACTTTTAATCGAATCTGGAAACTCTGCCTCTCGCCAACGGCTCGGGGCATTTCCCGCGATGCGATGCCTCGGAGAAAGTCGAAATGCCGCGATCAGCCGCCGGGCGAACGGAACAGCCGTGTCGTGCTGAACATGCTTTCCAGATCCTCGATCCGTTCCCTGCTGCTGTCCCAGCGCACTTTCTGTACCTCGGCGATCAGGGCCTCGGCGATCAGCATGATCGCAACCGTCGAATCCCAGCTTGACGGCGCCTCGACATAGGCATGGAACACATGGTGGGCAACCTTGCCGATGGGAGAGCCCCACTGATCGGTGAACAGCACGATCCGGGCGCCACGTTCGCGCGCCAGTTCGGCCAGCCGCTGCATGTTGCCTTCGTAGCGCCGGATATCGAACAGCACCAGCGTCGCATCCGGCCCCATGTCGAGCAGATATTGCGGCCACACATTGGCCGACGAGCTCAACTGTGTCACGCCGGGCCGGATGATCTGGATGTGATTGAACAGGTAGTCGGCGTTGGAGCGGGTGATCCGCCCGCCGGCGACATAGACATGCCTGCCGGTATCGGCCAGAAGCAGCGCCGCCTCGTCGAACTGCTCCGGGTCGAGCCGTTCGAGCGTGTGGTGCAGGTTGGCCGCCGCCACCTCGGCAAACCGGTTCAGCGCGTGACCGGGCGAAGCATCGGCCAGCCAGCGTTCGTGCTTCGAGATAGGCTTTCTGATCTGCGCCGCCACTTCGGCGCGCAGGGCCTCCTGGAAATCGGGGAAGCCGTCGAAACCAAGCTTGCGCACCATGCGGATGACGGTGGGCGTCGAAACGGTCGCGGTTGCCGCCAGTCTGGTGATCGATTGCAACCCCGCCATCGGGTAATCCTGAAGCAGCGCCACGGCAAGCTGACGCTCCGAACGGGTCAGGCCGTCGACCCGGTCCTGTATCAGTTGCTTGACGATTCTGGCGCTGGGTATCACGGCTGCCTGCTTTTTAGCATATGCTTCAGGTTATTTTTGCACTGTAACGATGTCTACAGAAATTTTGTTGACAGAACGCCGCGAGCGCTAACCAATTGGGGGTATGGAAACGGCCGACGATTCACCCCTGCTGCGACCGGACGAAGGGCCGGCGGTCCGGGTCTACAATCCGCGCGGCGAAAGCCCGGTGGCGCTGGTGTGCGAACATGCGAGCCGGTTCATTCCGGCGGCACTGGGGGATCTCGGGCTCGATGCCGAGGGGCTGGTCTCGCACGCCGCCTGGGATATCGGCGCGATGGATCTGGCGCTCGACCTGATGGCGGAACTCGACGCGCCGCTGGTGGCGTCGCGCGTCTCCCGGCTGGTCTATGACTGCAACCGCCCGCCCGGGGCACCGGACGCCATCCCGGAACGGAGCGAAAGGTTCGGCATCCCCGGCAATCGCGCCCTTTCCGCACGGGATGCACGGCGTCGGGTAACGGCGATCTATCATCCGTTCCGTGCCGCGCTCGAACGGGTGCTCGGCGCGCATCGCCGGCCGGCGGTTCTGGTCACCATCCACAGCTTCACCCCAGTCTACAACGGGCAGCGGCGAACGGTCGAACTGGGGCTTCTGCATGACGGCGATGCGCGGCTCGCAAAGCGGATGCTGGCGGAAGCGCCGCACCGTGTCTCGATGCGCACGGCACTGAACGAACCCTACGCGATGCGCGACGGGGTGACCCATACCCTGCGCGAACATGGCGTCGCCACCGGACTGCCCAACGTCATGATCGAGGTGCGCAACGACCTGATCGACAGCCCGGCCGGGGTGCGGCGCGTGGCCGGCGAACTGGCGGCGCTCGTCCGGGCAGGCGCTGGCGGCGACGGTGCGGCCCCGGTCGCATACGAGAGGCAGGAAAGCGAAGGATGATGAATTTCGCCAGAGGCTACATCCGCCGCATCGACGGGCTGAACCGGTTCATCGGCCGGGTTGTCATGTACGGCATATTCGTGATGATGGCGATCCTGCTCTGGTCGTCGGTCTCGAAGGTCTTTTTCCTGCCCTCGATGTGGACGCTGGAAATGGCGCAGTTCGCCATGGTCGCCTATTACATGCTCGGCGGGCCCTATTCGATCCAGATGGGTTCGAACGTCCGCATGGATCTGCTCTATGGCGAATGGACCAGCCGGCGCAAGGCGCAGGTCGATGCGATCACGGTGATCTTCCTGATCGTCTATCTGGGCTTCCTGCTCTGGGGCGGGATCGCCAGCACGATCTATTCCTTCCAGTACGGCGGAGAGCGCAGCCCCTCTGCCTGGCGCCCCTATCTGTGGCCGATCAAGGTGATCATGTGCACCGGCATCTTCCTGATGCTGCTGCAGGCGATCTCGGAATTTCTCAAGGACATCCTGCGCCTCAGGGGCGAACCCTATCCGCGCGAGGAGACGAACTGATGTCCTACGATCTGATCGCGCTGCTGATGTTCTCGTCGATGATGCTGCTGCTGTTCACCGGGCAGCGGGTGTTCGGCGCCATCGGCTTCGTCGCTGTGATCGCCGCCTATCTTCTGTGGGGCGACCGGGGCGGATTCGACCTCGGCTTCGCGGCGGCGATCAAGGTGATGAAATGGTATCCGCTGCTGACGCTGCCGATGTTCATCTTCATGGGCTACATCCTGTCCAACAGCCGCATCGCCGACGATCTCTACCGCATGTTCCATGTGTGGATGGGCGGTGTCGCCGGCGGGCTCGCCATCGGCACCATCGGGCTGATGGTGCTGATCTCGGCGATGAACGGGCTCAGCGTCGCCGGCATGGCGATCGGGGCCACCATCGCGCTGCCCGAACTGCTGAAACGCGGCTACGACAAGCGGATGGTGACCGGCGTCATCCAGGCCGGATCGTCGCTCGGCATCCTGGTGCCACCGTCGGTGGTGCTGGTACTTTACGCGATGATCGCACGCCAGCCGGTCGGGCAGCTCTGGCTGGCGGGGGTGTTTCCCGGGCTGATGATGGCCGGGCTTTTCATCGTCTACATCGCGATACGCTGCTGGTTTCAGCCCGAGCTTGGGCCGGTGCTGCCGAAAGAGGACCGGAAAATCCCGCTGCGCGAGAAGATCGCCCTTCTGGGCGCCGGGCTGCTGCCGCTGTTCATCTTCTTCGCCATGATGGTGCCCTTCGTCAACGGCTGGACATCGCTTGTCGAAAGCTCGGCGATCGGGGCGATGGCCGCGCTGCTCGCCGCGCTCGTCAAGCGGCGGCTGACATGGCAGGTGTTCGAAAGCTCGGTGCGCTCGACCCTGGGGGTAAGCTGCATGTTCATGTGGATCATCCTCGCCGCGCTCGCCTTTGGCGCCGTCTTCGACGGGCTCGGCGCGGTCAAGGCGATCGACAACCTGTTCACCGAAAGGCTGGGGCTTTCGCCCTGGGTGATCCTGATCCTGATGCAGCTCAGCTTCATCCTGATGGGAACGTTCCTCGACGATACGGCGATGCTGGTGATCGTGGCGCCGCTCTACGTGCCGCTGGTGGGCCAGTTGGGCTTCGATCTGGTCTGGTACGGGGTGCTCTACACCATCACCTGCCAGATCGCCTACATGACGCCGCCGTTCGGCTACAATCTCTTCCTGATGCGGGCCATGGCACCGCCTGAAATCTCGATCCGCGACATCTATCGTTCCATCGTGCCGTTCGTGCTGGTGATGACCGTGGCGCTGGCGCTGGTGATGGTCTTCCCCGAAATAGCGCTTTGGCTGCCCGACCAGGTGTACGAAAACTGATCCCAAGAACTCCGCCAACGGAGCATCCACCCAAAAGGCCAACAGAAGGAGAATGACGATGAAAAACACAAGACGCCGTTTCCTGCGTGGCGCCGCGCTGGCGCCGGCCGCCGTGCTTGCCGCGCCGGCCATCGTGAAGGCCCAGTCCCCGATCAGGTGGCGCATGCAGACCTATGCCGGCTCGGCGCTGGGGCAGGAGGTGACCAAGCCGGCGGTCGACTACATCAACGCCGCAGCCAACGGCGAGATGGAAATCGAACTGTTCTACGCCGACCAGATCGTCCCCACCGGAGAGCTTTTCCAGGCGCTCCAGCGCGGCACCATCGACGCTGTGCATTCCGACGACGATTCCATGGCCTCGCCGACACCGCTGCGTGTCTTCGGCGGCTACTTCCCGCTGGCGACCAAGCATTCGCTCGATATCCCGGTGCTGTTCAACCAGTACGGTCTGGCCGACATCTGGCGCGAGGAATACGCCAAGGTCGGCGTGACCTGGCTGTCGGCCGCCGGGCAGGACCCGTGCAACTTCAACACCAAAAAAGAAGTCACATCGCTGGCCGATCTGCAGGGACTGAAGCTCTATACCTTCCCCACGGCCGGGCGTTTCCTGTCGCGCTTCGGTGTGGTGCCGGTAACCATTCCCTACGAGGATGCCGAGCTTGCCGTGCAGACCGGCGAGCTTGACGGCATGGCGTGGTCGGGGATCACCGAGGATTACACCGTCGGCTGGGCCGGGGTGACGGATTACTTCCTGACCAACAACATCTCGGGCGCCTGGATCGGTTCGTTCTTCGTCAACGAAGGGCAATGGGCCGATCTTCCCGAGCACCTCAGGCAGATCGTGATGGCCGGGATCGAGGCCAGCCACACCTATCGCAACCAGTGGTACTGGGGCGGCGAGGCGCGGCTGCGCGCCGAGGGCGACAAGCTGCAACTGCGCTCGATCCCCGCCGCCGAATGGAAGGCGGTCGAGGAGGCGGCGATCGAATTCTGGGACGAGATCGCCCAGGAGGGCGAGGTTCACGCGAAGATGGTGCAGATCTTCCGCGACTACAACACCGTGATCGGGCAGGCCGGCCCGCCCTATGCCTTCGACTGATCCCGTCGCAGCAGCCATGAACTCCGGTCCCGGCCACCGCCGGGGCCGGCCCCAGATCCACCCGAGCACCGGAGCCCCGCCATGCCAGCGCCGCTGACCTTTGATGCCCTGAAATCCGCCGTCGCCGAGGGCCGGATAGATACGGTTCTGACCTGTATCACCGACATGCAGGGCCGCCTGATGGGCAAACGGTACCATGCGCGCTATTTCGTCGATCACGGCCATGGCGAAACCCATGCCTGCAACTACCTTCTGGCCACCGATATGGAAATGGCGACCCCCGACGGCTACGCCGCGACAAGCTGGGCACATGGCTATGGCGATTACGTGCTGAAGCCCGACCTTTCGACGCTGCGGCCGGTTCCCTGGCTCGACGGTACCGCGATGGTGCTCTGCGATGTGCTCGACCATCACGCACACGCGCCGGTCCCGCACGATCCCCGGGCCATCCTTAAACGGCAGGTGGCGCGCGCCGAGGCGATGGGCTTCACCCCGATGATGGCGAGCGAGCTCGAGTTCTTCCTCTTCGAGGGTACGGTCGACGACAATCGCAAGGCAGGCTTCCGCGACCTGCGACCGGTCAGCGGCTACAACGAGGATTACCACATCTTCCAGACCACCAAGGAAGAGGTGGTGATGCGGCCGCTGCGCAACCACCTCTACGCGGCCGGGATCCCGGTAGAGAACACCAAGGGCGAGGCCGAGACCGGGCAGGAGGAACTGAACATCCGCTATGCCGACGCGCTGTCCTGCGCCGATCATCACACCATCGCCAAACACGCGGCAAAGGAGATCGCCTGGGCGCACGGCCTGTCCGCCACCTTCATGGCCAAGTGGCGGCCCGACAAGGTCGGCTCGTCCTCGCACCTGCACCAGTCGCTGTGGGCCGACGGGGCACCGCTGTTCCACGACCCGGCGGCAGCGCACGGAATGTCGGCGCTGATGCGCCATTTCGTGGCCGGTCAGATCGCCCATGCCGCCGATCTGACCTGGTTCCTCGCCCCCAACATCAACAGCTACAAGCGCTTCGTCAAAGGCACCTTCGCGCCAACCCGGGCGGTCTGGACGGTTGACAACAGGACCGGCGCCTTCCGGCTGTGCGGCGAGGGAAGCCGCGCGGTGCGCATCGAGTGCCGGATCGGCGGGTCCGATCTCAACCCCTATCTGGCGCAGGCCGCGCTGCTGGCCGCCGGACTGGCGGGAATCGAGCGTGAACTGGAGCTTGCCTCGCCGGCGACGGGCGATATCTACGCCGCCGCGGGTGCCCCGGAAATCCCGCGCACGCTGCGCGCGGCGGCGGCCGCGCTTGGCGGATCGGAAATGCTGCGCGCGGCGATGGGCGACGATGTGATAGACCATTACACGCATTGCGCCGAGATCGAGCAGGAAACCTTCGACCGCGCCGTGACCGACTGGGAGATCGCGCGCGGCTTCGAGAGGTCATGATGCGGCAGACACCGCTGCCCGGGATCCGAAGGGGGAGCCGCAAATGATCGGGGGCATCGACCACCTTGTGCTGACGGTCGGCGATATCGACCGTGCGGTGGCATTCTATACCCGCGTGCTGCGGATGGAATGCGTGACCTTCGCCGGTACGCGCAAAGCGCTGATGGCGGGAGACCAGAAGATCAACCTGCAAACGCTGGGTCAGGAGACACGCAACCGCGCCCGCGTCGGGTCGGGCGATATCTGCCTGTTCACGCAGATCTCCCCGGACGAGATTATCGCCCACCTGAAAAGGGAGGGCGTGGACATTCTCGAAGGTCCGGTGGAGAAATCGGGCGCACGCGGACCCATCGTTTCGGTCTATTTCAACGACCCCGACGGCAACCTCGTCGAGGTCGGCAGCTACGCAAAGAAGGCATCATGACACAGAGTGTGAAATGTATCTCGCCGATCGACGGATCGGTCTATGCCGAACGGCCGCTGCTGGACGAGGCCG
>NZ_JBKEAE010000083.1:0-14498 GCF_047971885.1 Tropicimonas sp.
ACCTCGGTATAGAAATGCGCATCCGGCGTCCGCGTCTGCGGCACGTTCGAACCCCACAGGATCAGATAGCCCGCGTTGTACCAGTCGGCCGATTCCGGCACGTCGGTCTGTTCGCCCCAGGTCTGCGGACTGGAGGGAGGCAGGTCGCAGTACCAGTCGTAGAACGACATGCAGGTCCCGCCCAGAAGCGACAGGTACCGGGTTCCGGCGGCATAGGAAACCATCGACATCGCCGGGATGGGCGAGAAGCCGAATACCCGGTCGGGGCCATATTTCCGCGCCGTATGGGCATTGGCGGCGGCGACGATCTCGGTTACCTCGTCCCAGCTTGCCCGCACGAAACCGCCCTTGCCGCGGATGCGGGTGTAACTGGCGCGCGCCTGCGGATCGTTCTGGATCGCCTCCCACGCGGCTATGGGCGCCAGCGTCTTGCGCTTGTCACGCCAGAGCCGCATCAGCCGGCCGCGGACAAGCGGTGTCTTCACCCGGTTCGCGCTGTAGAGGTACCAGCTGTAGCTTGCCCCGCGCGCGCAGCCGCGCGGTTCGTGATTAGGCAGGTCGGGACGGGTGCGCGGGTAATCTGTCTGCTGCGTTTCCCAGGTCACGATGTCGGATTTGACATAGATCTTCCACGAACAGGAACCGGTGCAGTTCACCCCATGGGTGGAGCGGACGATCTTGTCGTGGCGCCAGCGCGAGCGGTAGGTGTTTTCCCATGCGCGGCTTTCGGTGGTGGTCTGGCCGAACCCGTCCGCGAACTTGTCCTTGCGGAGCGGTCTCAGAAAGTTCAGGCGATCAAGAAGATGGCTCATCATTAGCTCCCTTCAGGTCATGTTGCCGGGGCGGCCGCCGGGGCGGTGCCGCGTTCGACGTCGTAAAGAACCCCGCCGCGCCGCGTGTAGACCAGCCAGGTCACCGACAGGCAGAGAATGTAGAAGGCGAGGAAGGCCCAGAGCGCGCCCACCGGGCTGCCGGTGAGGGCGATCGAGCTTCCGTATGCCTTGGGAATGAAGAACCCGCCGTAGCCGCCGATGGCGGAGGTAAAGGCGATGATCGCCGCCGATTCCCGCTCGCCCTGGCGGCTGCGCGCTTCGGGCGTGGCGTTCGGCGACAGCCGCAGCACTTCCTTGCGCATGATCGCCGGGATCATCTGGAAGGTCGAGGAATTGCCGACGCCGGTGAAGAAGAAGAGCACCATGAAGGCGGCGAAGAACAGCGCGAAGGAGCCGCTGTTCAGGCCCTGAATGACCCCCAGCACCGACACGATCATCCCGGCGAAGACCCAGAATGTCACCCGGCCGCCACCGACGCGATCCGCCAGCCAGCCGGTTCCGGCGCGCGAGAGCGCGCCGATCAGCGGGCCGAGAAAGGCGAATTGCAGGGCGTTCACATCGGGGAATGCGATCCGCGACAGGAGCGGGAAGCCGGCCGAATAGCCGATGAAGCTGCCGAAGGTTCCGACATAGAGCAGGCACATGATCCAGTTGTGCTTGCGGGTGAAGATCACCGCCTGCTCGCTGAAGCTGGCCTTCGCGTCGGCGATGTCGTTCATCCCGAACCAGGCCGCAAAGGTCGATATGGCGATGAATGGAACCCAGATGAAGCCGGCGTTCTGCATCCAGATCTCGCCGCCGCCGGTCAGTGCCTGCGGTGCCCCGCCAACCGCACCGAAAACCGCGAAGGTGATGACCAGCGGCACGACGAACTGCATCAGCGAGACGCCGAGATTGCCCAGCCCCGCGTTCAGCGCCAGCGCATTGCCCTTTTCGGCGCGCGGGAAGAAGAAGCTGATGTTGGCCATCGACGAGGCGAAGTTCCCGCCCCCGAAACCGCAGAGCAACGCCAGCACCGAGAAGATCAGATAGGGCGTATCCGGATTCTGCACCGCATAGCCGATGCCCATGGCGGGAACGAGAAGCGAGGCGGTCGAAATCGTCGTCCACAGCCGGCCGCCGAAGATCGGCACCATGAAGCTGTAGAAGATGCGCAGCGTCGCACCCGACAGGGCGGGCAAGGCCGCCAGCCAGAAAAGCTGATCCTGGGTGAAATCGAAACCGATTGCCGGCAGTCGCGCGATCACCACCGACCAGACCATCCAGACGGCAAAGGCCAGAATCAGCGCCGGAATGGAAATCCACAGGTTGCGCCGCGCGATCCTGCGGCCCTTCTCGCGCCAGAATACCGGATCCTCCGGCCGCCAGTCCTCGATGACGACGGGCATTCTGGTGCGTTCGGGATCGTGAACCTCGGCAAGTTCGGGGAAGCTCGGCAACCGGTCGAGCGCGGTACCCTGCGCCTTGCGCTCCATCATGCGGATCGACATGTGCATCCACGCCATCGAAACCGCGACGATCAGGAAAAGCAGCACGAAGCACGAGGTCCAGATTCCCGTCACCTCGAGCAATGCGCCAAAGGCGATCGGCAATATGAAACCGCCCAGCCCGCCGATCATCCCCACCAGCCCGCCGACCGCACCGACATGCTCGGGGTAATAGACGGGGATGTGCTTGAACACGGCCGCCTTGCCAAGGCTCATGAAGAAACCGAGCGCGAAGATCGTGATAATGAAAGGGCCGAGGCCCATCGCGGTGGAAAAGGCTATCGGGCCGTAGTTGCCGTGAATGACATAATCGGTCGGCGGATAGGACAGCATGAACAGCAGCACCAGCGAGAAGCCAAGGCACCAGTACATCACTGTCCGTGCGCCGAACCGGTCCGACAACACCCCGCCGTAGGCACGAAACAGGCTGGCCGACAGGCTGAAGACGGCGGCCCCGGTTCCGGCGACGCGGATATCGACCTTGTAGACGTCTTCGAGGTAATGCGGCAGCCAGAGTGCCAGCGCGACGAAGCCGCCGAAGACGAAGAAATAGTAGAGCGAGAAACGCCAGACCTGAATTTTCTTCAGCGGCGCGAATTGCTCGGCAAGGGTTGGGGCCCTGACCCCTTTTGCCCGCCGGGCTGCCAGGCCGGGCTCGTCCTTGGCGAAGATGTAGAAGATGATCCCCATCAGGATGATGGCGGCGGCCCAGACCTCGGCCACCCCCTTCCAGCCCACCGCGACCAGCACGAAAGGCGCAAAGAACTTGGTCACGGCGGCGCCGACGTTGCCCATGCCGAAGATGCCAAGCGCCGTGCCCTGCTGCGAGGGCGGAAACCACTGCGCGACATAGGCCACGCCGATGATGAACGAGCCCCCCGCCAGACCGACACCCAGTGCCGCAAGCAGAAATGTCGCGTAGCTGTCGGCCTGCGTCAGCGCCAGCGTTGCAAGCCCTGCGAGGATCATCTGGATGGAAAACACCAGACGGGCGCCGTACCGCTCGGTCCAGACACCAAGGAACAGCCGCGTAAGCGATCCGGTCAGCACCGGAGTGGCAACAAGCACACCGTATTCGAACTCCGAAAGACCCAGCTCGGTCTTGATCGTCAGGCCGATGATCGAAAACAGCGTCCACACCGCAAAGCAGATGGTGAACGCGACGGTGCTGAGCCACAGGGCCCGTTTCTGATCGCTGCTGGCCGGCAGCTGTGTCGTTGTCATGTTCTGGCTCCGTCTGACCGGCACCGGAATGGTGCCCAAAGCTAGCCAGAGGCATAGGCGCATGAAAGCCGCTGGACTTGACGCAGATCAAATGTAAGGAAAAGGGGACGAAAATCGGACGGCAATTGACAGAAGATATAAACCAAGGCAGCAAAGGATATTTAGCATATCGACATTGGCTCTCATATGAATTGATAAATATCAATTATAGCAAAACCGCATGTCAACGTGATGATGGAAGGGTGCGATTCATGCGCGAAGACGAAAAACCCGGCCTGCGCCGCCTGCCGCTTTTTCGCGAAATGCTGACGCAGACATTCGATGGATTGATGCAGGTGGCCTATGCCCAGATCTTTCCACCCCAGCTCGAACTGTTCCGCCAGGGACAGACGGCCGATTTCCTTCATATCGTCGTCGAAGGGTCGGTCGAGTTGCATGCCGGGTGGAATGGCCGCGAGGTTGTGATGGGGGTTGTCCGGCCCGTTTCGCCCTTCATCCTTGCCGCCTGCGTCCGCGACGTGCCCTATCTGATGTCGGCCCGCACGCTGGAGCGCTCGCGCATCGTGCTGCTGCCCGCGGCCGACCTGCGGGTGGCGATGCGGCGCGACCCGGATCTGGCGATGGCGGCGATGGGCGAACTGGCGGCCGGATACCGGGTCATGGTGCGCCATGCCAAGAACCTGAAATTGCGCCGCGCCCGCGAGAGGCTGGCCGCCTGGATTCTCGATCAGGCGGACGGCGCCTCCTGTCTGAAGCTGCCGGTCGAGAAACGGCATCTGGCCTCATATCTGGGGATCACGGCGGAAAGCCTTTCGCGAACCATACGCTCGCTGGAACGCGAAGGTATCAAGGTGGATGGAGCGCGCATCATTGTCACCGATGCCGAAAAACTGAAAAGGGTCGCCCAGCCCGACCCGCTGATGGATACCCCCTGACCCCCGGCCGCATTCCGGCCGATTCGCCTCAGGATGCGCCGCTGGTGTCTGCCGGGGCGAGGTTGGCGGCAATCCGCCGGATCAGCCCCGCCACGGCCAGAACCCACGCCGTCAGCGCCACATAGACAAAACTCGCCGGTATCGGGCCGAGGAAATCGTAGCCCATGGCGCGGGCGAACTGAAATGTGCTCGTCGTGTACATGCCGAGCGGAAAGACCATGCCCCAGACGGCGGGTTCATAGCGGAACCGGTCCCTTTTCCACAGGTAGCGCCAGATCATCAGCGAGAAGAGAAACGGTATCCACCATGTGGCCGTTGCCCAGAAAAAGAACGTGAACCCGCGGATGAACGGCAGGAGGGGGCCGAGAAGCGGCCACGCATCTCCGCGCAGGATCAGCAGCGAGCCCGCCAGCGCCGAGATCGCCACCGCGCCCATGTTGATCCAGTAGGGCGGGCTGAACTCCTCGTGGCTCAGGGCGACGAAGGTCAGCCGATAGAATATCAGCGGAATGATCGCCAGATAGAGCATCGAGCCGATCATGAACATCGCGACCATCTGGAACTGGATCACCTGATTCGGGGCGGTGGCATCGATCGTCGCGCGAAGCACCACGATCGACTGGGTGGCGACCGACGCGATAAGCCAGGCACCGTTGATGCCGCGTGCCAGCGACGGCTTTGTTGCGCGCACCGTGACAGCGGTAAAGAAAGTGTACATCAATACGAACCACAGCCCCGCACCCAGCCACCACAGCGCCAGTGCCACGTCGCGCGCGCCCAGAACGACCATGTTCTGCGTTCCCAGCACGCAGGTTCCCGCCACCAGCGTGAAGAACCCCGGCGCACGCTGATGGTCGAAGAGGTCGCGCATCAGAAGGCCGGGATAGCGCAGGATGCGGATCAGCGTCAGCAGGCAGAGGATCGGATAGGCGATCCAGTTGACCGCCACCAGCATCAGGGCGATGGGCCGCATTCCGAGAATCTGACATGCGATCGAGATTACCCCGGTTGCCATGACCAGCGCGAAATACCCCGGAAACAGCAGACGCGCGCCGTGATCGAGAGCCCCGACCGGACCACGGATTTTCCCTGAGCCCATCGTTTTACTTTCCGGCATATCTGACCAGCAATTCGAGTTGCAGGAACGATAGCACGAAGATGCTGTTCAATGCCCAGACAACCGTCAGCCATCGCGCAAGCGTCCCCCAATAGGGGTGGGCATTCGCCGAATTGCGCCAGATCGCGACCAGAATCCACATCGTATAGATCGCACCGACAGGGATCAGCGCCTGTTCCAGGCCTGTCCGCCCGTTCATGCTGGCCACGATGTATTGCAGGATCAGCCCGGTGCTGACCAGCACGCCATACCCCCAGAAGACAGTCGCAAGGCGGCTTTCGCCATGCCACACCCGCGCTTCGGGTTCAAGGAAGCGCCACAGGATGGTTTGATGCCGTTTCTCTCGAATCATCGTCACCACCGGAATACCACCGAAAGCCGGAAACGGCTTCCCGGCACCATTTACCCCTATACCCTGACAATATAGTCATGCGGCTCCAGAATGGTTCAGAAATCTGAACCGCCGCCTCTCGCCTTCGGCGCGAACGCGTTCCCCGGTACAGGATGCTTCAACGTAAGGTCGAAACGCTCTAGTAGACGGTCACGTCGAAACCGAACCACTTTTCGGCCAGCTTCCTGGTCGTTCCGTCCGCCTTGGCCTCGCTCAGCGCCTTGTCGAACATCTCCTTCAACTCGCCATCCTCCTTGCGCAGGCCCACGGCGCTGCCGCGCCCGAGCATGCCACCCTGAAAGCGCGGGCCGACCATGATCATTCCGGCATCCGGGTTGTCCTTGATCGTGGTCATCAGATAGGCGGGCGAGGCCATCACCACATCGATCCGGCCTGATTGCAGGTCGAGATCATGCTGCTCGGTGGTCTTGTACTCGCGGACCTCGGCGATATCGCCGAAGTTTTCCTCGATGAAGCGCGCGCCAATGGAAGAACCCTGCACACCGATCACCTTGCCCTCAAGGAGCGGACGAAGTTCTGCAACCGTTGCTTTCGCACCGTCGGGATTGGTCACGAGCGAGAAAAGCTCGCCCTGATGCGGCAGATCGGCAAGGGGGCCATCCTTCATCACGCCAAAGCTCTGGCCGGTCGAGCCATAGGACTGGCTGAAGGCGATGACCTTCTCGCGCTCCTCCGTTGCGGACATGCCGGACATGATCGCATCGTACTTGCCTGCGAGCAGGCCGGGGATCATCCCGTCCCAGTTCTGCGCAACCAGCGTGCATTCGACCTTCATCCGCGTGCAGAGATCGGCATAGAGATCGACCTCGTAGCCGCCCAGCGAGCCGTCCGGATTGGTCAGGTTCCACGGCGCGAAGGCGCCCTCCGTCGCAATGGTGACTTTCTCCCAATCCTTGGCGCCCGCAGCGTCGGCTGCAATCGCAAGGCCGAGCGCGAGTGCGAGCTTGGTGGCAGATTTCATCTTGAGGCTCCTTCTGTTGCTGATCGTTCGGGGTCAGGAAGTGGTGAACTGGCGGAAGCGCTCTGTGCCGCCACCGTCGAAAAGAGTTCCGGGAGGGCCCTCGCAGTCAATCCGACCCTGATGCAGGAAGACGACGCGGCTGGAGATATCGCGGGCAAAACCCATTTCGTGGGTTACAACCAGCATGGTGCGTCCCTCACTGGCCAGACCCCGCATCACGCGCAGCACTTCACCCACGAGTTCGGGATCAAGCGCGGAGGTGGGTTCGTCGAACAGCAGCACGTCGGGGTGCATCGCGAGCACGCGCGCAATCGCGGCGCGCTGTTGCTGGCCACCGGAGAGTTGCGCCGGCCAGGCGTCGTGTTTCTCGGCGATGCCGACCTTGTCGAGCAGCGCCATCGCCTCGTCGCACACCTCCGCCCGCTCGCGGCCCTGCACATGGATCGGGCCCTCCATGACGTTTTCGAGAATCGTCTTGTGCGACCAGAGGTTGAAGGACTGGAATACCATGCCGACCCGTGCCCGCAGCGCCTGCACCCGGCGCGGATCGGCGGGGCGCGGCTGGCCCGAGCGGTCCCGGGTCATCTCGATCTTCTCACTGCCGATCCAGATTTCGCCCGAGGTTGGCGTCTCCAGCAGGTTGATACAGCGCAGCATGGTCGACTTGCCGGAGCCCGACGAGCCGAGAATCGACACGACCTCTCCCAGATGCGCCGTCAGGTCGATGCCGCACAGCACCGCGTGGGAGCCGAACGACTTGTGCAGATCGTGGACGCGGATGGCGGCATGGTTCATGCTGCGGCTCCTTCGGCACGGTACGGGCGCAGATGCGCGGTCAGCCGGTGGTCGAGCAGGGCGACAAGCCGGGTCAGGACGAAGTTGATCGCCAGATAGACGGCGCCGGCGGCAGCGAAAACCTCGACCACGCGATAGGTTTCCGAGATCAGCTTGGCGGCAATCCCGGTGATCTCCATCAACGTGATGATCGAGGTGAGCGAGGTCGCCTTGACCAGCAGAACAAGCTCGTTGCCGTAGGCGGGCAGCGCCTGCCGGATGGCCTGCGGCAGGACGATGCGGCGAAAGGCAAGCAGGGGGGACATGCCGCAGGCGCGCGCCGCCTCGATCTGGCCGGAGGGTACCGATTGCAGCCCGCCCCGCACGATCTCCGAGCCATAGGCGCCGGTATTGAGTGAAAGGGACAGGATGGCGCACCAGAAGGGTTCGCGCAGGAAAGGCCAGAGGAAGCTCTGGCGTACCGCATCGAACTGGCTCAGCCCGTAATAAATGAGGAAAATCTGAACCAGAAGCGGTGTGCCGCGAAAGACGAAGACATAGAAACGCGCCAGTGCCTGCAACGGCGCGGGTCCCCAGAGCCGAGCGGTGGCGATGGCGGTGGCTATCAGCAGGCCGATGGATGTGGCGAGTGTGGCCAGCAGGAGTGTAAGCGGAATGCCGTGCGAGAGGGTGACCAGGGTTTCCCGGAGGAAGGCGAAATCCATGTGCTATCTCCTCACGCCGCGGTTTGCGTGGCGCTCGGCCCGGTTCAGGATCAGCCCCGAGCCCCATGTGATGACAAGAAAGAGGACAGCCGAGGCAAAGAAAAAATAGAACGGCTGGCGGGTTGAACCGGCACCGATCTGGGCCTGCCGGACCAGTTCAACCACCCCGGTTACGGAAACGAGCGCGCTTTCCTTGAGCGTGATCTGCCAGACATTCCCCATGCCGGGCAGCGCGTGCCGCGCCGTCAGCGGCAGGATGATGCGCCGGAAGAGCATCAGCCGCGACATGCCGACGGCGAGCCCGGCCTCGATCTCTCCCACCGCCACGGCACGATAGGCGCCGCGATAGACCTCTGCATGCTGGGCCGCCGAAACAATGCCGATCGCCATGGAGCCCGCGGCAAATCCCGGCAGATCGACAAAGCCCTCATAACCCAGACCACGCGCCATCCGTGTCAGCAGGATCGAGCCGCCGAAATAGAAAAGATAGATCACCAGCAGATCGGGAATGCCGCGCAGCACCGTGGTATAGGTACCGGCGAAGCCGCGCAGGAGGCGCCCGCCCGAGATCCTGGCCCAGGCAAGCAGCATACCGAGACAACTGCCGATGACATATCCGGTTCCGGCAACCGCGATGGTCATCAGCGCGGCCGTCAGCAGCGCAGGGCCCCAGCCCGCCGGGCCGAAACCCATCAGTTCGAAAAAGCCCGGCTTATCCATGGCTGCCCGCCCCGCTCACCCGGCGGCTTTCGGAAAATCGGGCATCACGCCGTCGGGGATCGGATTGACGAAGGGGCGACCTGCGCGGCGGCGTTCGAAATCCTTCCGTGCGGCGGCAATATTGGCCGGATTCTCGAAAAGCGCGCGTGCGGTCGCGGCCATGATCTTGGCGGCGTGAACCATGCCCTTGTGGGCGATGCCCGACTGCCCTTGCGCAACCAGTTGCCAGCTATGGCCGGGCGTACCGATTGCATAGGTCGCGCCGCGCGCCTGCACGGTCGGGACCACCCAGCTCACGGTGCCGACATCGGTGGAACCGATGCCGACTCCGCCACCCGCGCTCAGGGGGGCGATGAAATCGCACAGCGGCAGGTCCATGCGCGGCCCGACGCCGAAACGTGTAAAGGCCGCGCGGATGTCCTGTGGTGTCAGCGTCGCACGTATCGTCTCGGCGAAACGGCGGTCGCCGGCATCGAAAACCGGCGGGCCGAGGCGTTCGAACTGCGCCTGCATCAGCGCCTCGAGCGGTGTGTTGCCGATCAGGTTGCCATCGCCCGAAAGCACGCGGTCGCGGACCCGGGTCTCGGTCATCAGCGCCGCACCCTGCGCGATCCTGCGGATACGCTCGACCAGTGGCGCCAGTTCATCAAGCGCGCGCGCACGTATCAGGTAACGCACGGAAGCATGGGCCTGAACCACGTTCGGTGCGGCGCCGCCGCCGTCGATCAGCGCGTAGTGAATCCGCGCCGAGGAGGGCATATGCTCGCGCATGTAATTGGCGCCGACATTCATCAACTCGACCGCATCGAGCGCAGAACGGCCGAGTTCGGGTGAGGCCGCAGCGTGGGACGCCGTGCCCTCGAACTCGAACAGGATCTCGTTGCAGGCCAGCGACACCGGCGGATTCACCGCTGCGAGCGGCGCCGGATGCCAGGAAATGACGATGTCGACATCTTCGAAGATGCCCTCGCGCACCATGAAGCCCTTGGCCGATCCACCCTCTTCGGCCGGGCAGCCGACGTAGCGGATGCGCCCCGGAACGCCCGTTTCCGCGAGCCAGTCCTTGATGGCTGCCGCCGCCAGCATTGCACCGGCACCAAGCAGGTTATGTCCGCAGCCATGGCCTGCGGCGCCTTCTTTCACCGGCCGCTTTTCCGCAATGCCGGCCTGCTGGCTCAGCCCCGGCAGAGCGTCATATTCGCCCAGGATGGCGATGACAGGCCCATCAGTGCCGGCCTCCCCCATTATGGCTGTCGGCAGACCCGCGACAGCATGAGTGATACGGAAGCCCTCGACCTCGAGCATGCTGCGATGTTCGGCACAGGCGGCGTATTCGGTGTAATTGGTCTCTGGCTTTGCCCAGATCCGGTCCGACATGGCAGTGTACAGGGCCTGCCTGTCGTCGACCTTGTGCCAGATTGCGTCATCGTTGTGCCGACTCATCCGAATGTCACCTACACACATCAACCCAATTGCAAATTGGCACCAATTTTGCCGTGCATGGCAAGCATTGTCTTTGATGGTACGGAAATAACCCGGGGCAGGGGGCCGAAGTGTGCGGTTTTGCAGCAGACTTGCATCCGTCGGCAGCCGATCCATCATTTGTCTGGCGAATGTCGGTAACATCGACGAGGATGATCGAAGCAAACCATGAGCAGCGAAGCAGAACGAGTGGCCGACTGCCTTGCGCGGGACTTGCGTGCCGGCGTTTTCTCGCCCGGTTCGTGGCTCAAGCAGATCGAGCTTCAGAAGCGCTATGAAACCGGGCGTGCACCGGTTCGCAAGGCGCTTGAGGCGATGGCCGGGCGGCGATTGATTCGGTATGAGAAGAACCGCGGGTATTTTGTCCATCCCGCGGATGACGAAGACACTCTGCGCATCCTTGATCTTCGGATCGTATTGGAGACCGGTTTCGCCAGGGCGATCTGCGATGGGGCAACATCCGACAGGCTCCTGCGGCTGGAGGACCTGGCCCGGACCTTTGCGTCACTGGCAGCGACAGGTAGCTATGACCGACTCTACGAAGCCAATCTAGCATTTCACCGTGCACTTCTGGCATGTGCGGGAAACAAGCACCTGATCGCCCTGGTAGACGAACTGCGCCTGCGTACCTCTCCGGCCCCCGCTTCCCAATGGCGCAGCGGCCGCGCGCGCATCGCAAGATCGGCGGATGAGCATGAAATGATGCTCGCGGCAGTCCGCGACCATGACGCTACGACACTGGCGCAACTGATGCACCTGCATATATTGCAATAGCGAGTGATCTGCGACTTGATCTGGTTCCGACCCGCGAACACCATGCAGGCCCGCAGCGTGACAATGGCCGCATCACGAGGCCGGATACATGTCAGCACCCGACACCGCGCCAAATTGCTTCAAAAACCCTCGTGCGCAAGGGGCGGTTATACATGTTGCATAAATCGGGTGAGGGATTCATCTTGTGAATCCAGTATGCTAGCTGCCCAGCATGAGTGGGCCTCCTAAGACGACCCGCAAGACCATCATTCGCGCGCGACGCGTTCCAGCGACTGCCCTCAGGCAAGCGGCAAGGTTTCACGTCCCTCCGGATGGCACTTTATCCGCAACAGGTTTTGTCCATTCGGATGCGGTAGGCCGTGGCGCCGGCAGTCGTTCGCCGGGCCACGGCGGCGAGAAAGGGCTGTTGGTCAGATTTTTCCCAGTTCCCTGGCGTGCAGCCAGTCGGCATGTTTGGGGGCCTTCTTCGTTCGGGACCACTCATCCAGCATATCCCATTTCACGGCATCGAGCTTCCGGAGCATTTCTTCCTCCTCCGGGTCCGGGCAGGCGAGTTCGACGCGATGCCCGTTGGGGTCGAAGAAGTAGATCGAGTGGAAGATCGAATGGTCGGTGACACCGAGAACCTCTACGCCATTCGCCTCGAGGTGTTCCCTGAAGGCGACGAGCGTGTCGCGGTCCTTGACCTTGAAGGCGATGTGCTGGACCCATTTGGGCGTGTTCGGGTCGCGCCCCATTTCAGGCTTCGTCGGCAGTTCAAAAAAGGCAAGCACGTTGCCGTTCCCGGCATCCAGGAACAGATGCATGTAGGGGTCGGGCTCGTGGGTTGACGGCACATGGTCTTCCGCAATGGCCAGCACGAAGTCCATGTTGAGCATCTTCGTGTAGAACTCCACCGTCTCCCTGGCGTCCTTGCAGCGGTAAGCGACGTGGTGGATCCGGTCGATCTTGAGTGGGTATGCGTTCATGGCGATGGCCTCCCTGTCGTTGCACTTGTAATGAATATGTGATTCTCTTAGAGCAGAACCCGAGCCGAATCAACTCGTTTCATTTGAAACAACAAAATGGTGGGAACCAGTGCCATGGAACTTGGAGGCTTCTTCCCGTACAGGCTCGCGGTTGCGTCAGAGGCATTTTCCCGGCAACTGACAGAGGTCTACCGACGCGGATACGGCTTGTCGCGGGAGGAGTGGCGTCTGCTGTTCCTTCTGGCAAACGAGGAAAGCGTTACCTCCCTCGAACTGAGCCGCCGTACGACGCTCGACAAGGTCCAGGTCACCCGTGCGGCTCAACGGCTGGAAAACAAGGGACTGATCGACCGAAACACTCCGCAGGAGGATCGGCGGCTCCGGATCTACCGGTGCACGCCCGACGGCCGGTCCCTTTTCCGGAGGGTCCTTCCGGAGGTCGAGGCCCGTGCAAAGCGGATCCTGGACGCCATGACACAGGAAGATCGCGCCGCGCTGGAGCGCGGGCTGGCGGCGCTCCTGGCAGCCGCCATGGGAGAGTGATCCCGGGTCAAGATCGATCTTAGCAATTGGCGCAGAAATCCGGATGTGCCGCAGCAAAGGCGGGTAGCTTCTCCAGCGCCGCTTCGATCCGTCGGATCCCCGGCATCGGTTCCAGATCCACGCCCCACCGACGCGCATTGTAGAGCTGCGGCACGAGGCAGATGTCGGCAAGGGTCACACGGCTGCCGTAGCAGTAGTCGCTGTCGCCGACCATGCGCTCGAAGGCCACCAGCCCCCTGGCCATGAAGTGCCGTATCCAGCTCTCCATCGTGATTCCCCCACCGGATTCCGCGACCGCGTATTTTGCCACCAAGAGGTTGCAGACCGGGTGGATCTCCATGGCGATTGCATGGGACAATGCCCGGATGCGAGCGCCGTCGAGCGGCGTATCGCCCAGCAGGCCCATGTTTCGCGTTTCATCGAGATACTCGATGATCGCCAGCGACTGAGTCATGACCTCGCCGTCCAGCCACACCACCGGCACAAGACCCTGCGGGTTCAGTTCCATGTGAGACGGCGAGCGTTGTGCACCCTCCATCAGGTTCACGGAGATGCTTTCCCATTCGAGTCCTGACAGCCCCAGGGCAATCCGCACGCGATAGCTCGCCGACGAGCGCCAATAGTCATGCAAGGTGATCATCTCTGTTCCTCCAGAATCCTGTCGATGGCGGACCCGAAACAGTCGAAGCTCTCGCCGAGTTTTCTTTCGATCTCCGCTTGGTGTGCCGTTGTCACGGGCAGCAAGTCGGCCATCAGCGCCACGTCGCCCTGCGTCAGCGACAGGTGAACCGGGCGCCTGACCCGCGAGTTGACCCGCACCTTGTCCATCGCCACGCGCACCTCGATATCGCCAACCGATGCACCGCCTGCGAGCGCCAAATGTACCGGCACGCGCCAATCGGGAACCGAAATGTCAAATTTCTTCCGATAGTCGCGCGCGAACCGCTCACCCGGCAGTTGTGCCGCACCGGCAACCCGACAGGGGGTGAACCGGTTCAGGCCGAACGCGGCCAGTTCCGGATACGGCGATTCGACGGAATTTTCTTTCATTTTCAGTACCCTTGCAAAGGGCGTGACAATGCCTTTGCCAGATTCATTTCATCAGCAACAAAAAAGCTTGACTTGGTTACGATTGCAACCAATTTTATCTGCCAAGCCGATTCCGACAGGATCGTGATCGCCACCGAAACCCAGGGAGGCCCCCATGAATGAACGCTCCAAGTTTTCGAGCCTGACCAGCGCCGCCACCCCTGTCGGAACCGTGGCTGGCTACATGCCCGGCTTCGGCAACGATTTCGAGACAGAGGCGCTGCCCGGTGCCCTGCCGCAGGGCATGAACAGCCCGCAAAAAGCCGCCTACGGGCTTTACGGCGAGCAGCTTTCCGGCACCGCCTTCACCGCGCCCAGCCATCAGAACGAACGCACCTGGTGTTACCGGATCCGGCCGTCGGTCAAGCATGTCGGCCGGTTCACCAGGATCGGCGTGCCCTATTGGAAATCTGCGCCGAACGTCGATCCCGACGTGATCTCGCTGGGTCAGTAC
>NZ_JBKEAE010000098.1:0-2334 GCF_047971885.1 Tropicimonas sp.
AGAAGCGCGCCCCAAAAGCAGCATCCACACCATCTCCCGATTTGATGGACGCGGTTCCGACACCATGCGATACATTTTGCGATGGTGCCCTTCTCTCGATGAGTCGGGTGAAAAGGGAACGCGGTGCGGGCTTCGGCCCAATTCCACGACTGCCCCGCAACTGTGAGCGGTGAGCGACCCCGAAACAGGCCACTGGGCAGACTTGCCCGGGAAGGTTCTGGGAAGCGGCGACCCGCAAGTCAGGAGACCTGCCATCTCCGGTGCGCGCCACGCACGCCGTAGTCACCTTGAACCCGGGCGGGGTGCCTCGGGCCGGAGAGACCGAGATGGACCCATTCGCCTCGTGGGATCGCCGCTGCCCCGTTCCACCCGCCCTCTTGCGCGGAGGGCGCGATGCTTCTGGAACGTACGATCTCGCAACTCGACCTAGGTCCGGTCTCATCGACCCGGGCGAACGAACTCGGCCAACTCGGCTATATGCAATGGCTGGGATGGTTGCCGCCCATGGCCGACTATCGCATGGAGGCTATGCGCGCCTACGCGGCAGCTCAGCCCTTCATCCGGACGTCGCCCGCGATCGCTGTCTTCTGCGATCTCCTTGTCGCCTCCACCCGGATCCCGATCGAGCCGCTGCCGCTGTCGCTGCCTGCACGGTGTGGGCGCGGCGGCGCCCGGGCCCGGCGCGCGGCGACCTGACGCCATGAGACGGTTCCCGCCCGAACGCATCGTCTGCCTCACTGAGGAGACGGTCGAAACCCTCTACCTGCTCGGCGAGGAGGATCTCGAAGGTTGCAGCAAGGGCCGAGGGTCTGCCGCGTCCGACAGTTTATTTCGAGGAATGGGATGACCCGATGATCACCGGCATCGGCTGGGTGTCGGAGCTGATCGGGATTGCGGGCGGACGCGAGGCCTTCCCGGACCTGGCCGACAAGGACAAGGCCAAGGTCCACATCGTGACGTCCGAGCAAGTGATTGCGGCCGCTCCGGACGTCATCCTCGCCTCTTGGTGCGGCAAGAAGGTGCGCCCCGAGAAGATCGCCGCGCGTCCGGGGTGGGAGGCCATTCCGGCGGTGGAGCACGGGCGCATCATCGAGATCAAGTTACCGCTGATCCTGCAGCCCGGCCCGGCCGCGTTGACCGATGGTTTGGACGCAATCCTTGCGGCCTTGTCCGCGCCAAGGGCCGAGGCCTAAGCGATGAGTATTACGAGCCCCTGTACCGGTATTTGCAAATTGGATGAAGCGACGGGGTGGTGTCTCGGCTGCGCGCGGACCGGGGATGAAATAGCCGATTGGCGTTTGCGAGGGGAGGCAGAACGCACTGCGGTTTGGAACGCGCTCCCGGAGAGATTTGCAGCGCTCGGCGTCTCTTGCCGACGGCTGCCTTGGACGACGGAAGAGATTCGGGACTTCGTCGTCCAAAGCTTGGATGAGGGGCTGGGGACATGGACAATCGGTGTCGTTGGTGGCCTAGCGGAGTTTGCGTCGGCGCGGGGCGCGCCAACTCAGGTCGAAACTCTGGACAACGTGGTAACCGCGCGCACAGACGGCGGCCGATTGCGTTTTGTCATTGATGATGATGTGCGCGCCCTGACATTTGAAGCTGCATCGGTTTCGTGGGCCCGGTCCCGCATCGTCCTGGCGGTCAAGCGAGAACGGGGCCGGCCGGCAGTTTCCGACAGATTGGCGGCTCTTGGCCCTGATGGAAACGCGGTTTCGCCCGAGGATCGTACGGCAGAGCTGTTCGATCTTGGCCTTGGACGCAAAGAGGCGCGGTTTTGCGTCCGCGGCGCAAGTGGCAACGCAAAAACCGTTCTCAGCCGGTCGATCGGCAGCAGGTTTTCCGACAACCTTCCGCAGATCGGACCTGCTCTGCTGGCCGAAAGCCCCACTCGCGTTGTCGAATCTGCACTTGGGCGGATCGAGGTGTTGTCGCGCATACCGATGCCCGGCGGAATCTCTCCGCCGGGGCCGCATACCCATCTGTTGCCAGATCATCTCGTCACAGGACGCGCGATGCCAGCAGGAATGGACCTTCCGCGCGCCTATCTCCCCGGTTCGATCTTCTATCCGCTGCCCTGACATCAGTCGGGTTTTCGCGCGGTGAGGATGAACCGGTCATATACTCGTGTGCGCAATCTGTTTCGCAGGCCGTTTGCTCGGCGTTGCGCCCGCGCGATAGGCTCATGCGACAGCCGTGTGATGGACTCGAAACCCGCTTGTTCCAGCATTGGCGCGAGGGCATCGAAGGTTAGCCCTGCACCGAATGGCAGGCGCGCCATGATCGACCCGTGCGCGTCGCTCATGGCACCGTCATAATAGGGGTCGGGGGACA
>NZ_JBKEAE010000115.1:0-3475 GCF_047971885.1 Tropicimonas sp.
TCAGGCAGTTCCCGCCATTGCGCCCCCGTCCGGACGATCCAGAGCACCGCCTCGACGAAAAGCCGCGGGTCGCGCCCGGTCTGGCCGGGGTCCGTGGGCTTGCCGAGGCAATGGGGTTCGATGATCGCCCACTGGGCGTCGTTCAGAACAAGACGGGTCAAGGCTGCTCTCCTCTGTTTGCAACCTTGAATCAGAACTCACACAAGTTGGGAATCCTGAACGTCAACAGACCCTAGCCGTCCGTCCCGATCCGCGCCAGAAAAAGCCGCTGTGGCCCCCCAGCCACGAAGAATCGCGGCATCGGCCGCGCCGTGGCTTGCCCAGAGGCCCCAAGATGAGCAAGACTTCGCCGACAGGCCGGGAGGGCACGGGCCAGGACATGAACGGACGATGAGAAACTCGCTTGCGGCTTTGCTGGCGCTCGGCCTGGCCGGACTGCAATTCGTTGCCGTCCTGGCGGTCGTGCTGTCCTCGTACCTGACCTCGGAACGGACGCTGCTCAATCATGCGCGGGCATTGCTGACCGAGGTGGGCGTCAACGCCACCGAGCATACCAAGGGCTTTCTCGATCCCGCCCGCAGCGCCGCGGAACTGGCCGCGCGGCTGGCCCAGCACCGGGTGGTGGCCAGCGACGATCCGGCGCTGCTGGAACAGTTCCTGTTCCAGCAATTGCGGGTGACGCCGAATTTCTCGGGGCTCTACTATGGCGACGAGCACGGCGTCTTCGTCTATATCATGCGCACCGAGATCCCGGGACGGTTCCGCTCGAAGATCATCCTGACCGCGCCCACGCGCTCGGTCGAACTGATCTGGCGCAACGAGGATTTCACCCCGTTCGAGCGCCGCATGGATCCCGAGGACCGCTTCGACCCGCGCAGCCGGCCCTGGTATCAGCGGGCGCTGGAAAAACGCGGCACGATCTGGACCGATCCCTATATCTTCTTCTCGGCCAAGGCTCCGGGAATCACCCTCGCCTCGCCGGTCTTTGCCTCCGACGGGTCGATTCGCGGCGTCGTCGGCGTCGATATCGAGATCAGCAGCATCTCGAACTTCATGTCCAAGCTGCGCATCGGCACCTCGGGCAAGGCGCTGATGATCAACCAGAACGGCGACGTGATCGCGCATCCGAACCAGGATCTGCTGAAGACCGAGAACAGCGACGGCTCGCTGCGCTTCACCCAGATCGACGAGCTGGAGGATCCGATCGCCCGCGCCGCCTTCGGCAGCAGCGGCCTGAATGTCGCCGATACCCGGACCCGGCGCGCGACCTTCTCGGAATTCACCTATGCCGATGCCGCCTATGTCGCCGCGGTGATGCCGGTGATCAGCACCGAACTGCCCTGGACCATCGCCGTCTATGCGCCCGAGGACGACTTCATCGGCGAGATCAAGAAGAACCGCGCCGCAAACATCTGGATCGCCGCCATGGTGGCGATCATCACCGGGCTGATCGGGCTGGCGCTGGCGAATTTCATCCACCGCCCGGTGCGCGCCTTCGCCGTGCGTTCGGCGCTGATCTCGCAGGGCGAGATCGACCCGTCCGAACCCCTGCCCAGGACCTATAGCGAACTGACCGAGGCCAATGCCTCGCAGGTGCGCCAGATCGTCGAGCGCAAGAAGACCGAGCGCGAATACGGCCTGACCTTCGACCGCTCGTCGCGCGGCATGGCGCAGTTCGCGCCGGAATGCGGCACCCTGCTGAAGGTGAACGAGGCCTTCTCGCAGATGACCGGCTATGGCGCGGCGGACCTGCTGGGGATGACCCTGTCCGACCTGATCCCGCCCGAGGATGCCGCGCTGTTCCGGCCCGACACGCCGCTGCAGGACGAATATCTCACCACCCACCGCGAGGCGCGGCTGCTGCGCAAGGATGGCGATGTCATCAACGTCACCGTGAACGCCATCCTGATCCGCGACCATAACGGCCAGCCGCTGCACGCGGTCGTGGCCTTCGACGACATCACCGAAAGCAAGGTGAAGGAGGGGCAGATCGCCCAGTTGAACCGCGACCTGTCGCATCTGGCGCGGGGCGAGACCATGGGCGAGCTGGCGGCAGGCCTGGCCCACGAGGTCAACCAGCCGCTCGCCGCCATCGCCCAGAACGCCGATACCGCGCTGCTGGTGCTGGATCGCGCCACCGACAGCCCGCCCGAACTGCGCGAGATCCTGGTCGAGATCGAGAAGCAATCCCTGCGCGCCGGCGAGATCATCCGGGCGCTGCGCGGCTTCATCCGCAAGGAAGAGGTCGCCGCCACCCCCTTCGACCTGGGCGAATTGCTGGACCAGACCCGCATCCTGGTCCAGCCCGAGGCGACCGAGGCCGGGGTCCTGATCAGCACCGAACTGCCGCCCCTGCCGCCGGTGGCGGCGAACCGGGTGCAGATCGCCCAGGTGCTGGTCAACCTGATGCGCAATGCCATCGAGGCCATCGCCCGCGCCCAGCCGGCGCTGCGGCAGGTCACGGTGGCGGCGGCGATGCGGCCGGATGGCCGGGTCGAGGTCTCGGTCAGCGATACCGGCCCCGGCGTCGATCCGGCGATCAGCCTGTTCACCAAGTTCGAGACCACCAAGTCCACCGGCATGGGGCTTGGCCTGTCGATCTGCCGCTCGCTGATCGAGGCGAATGGCGGCAGGCTGTGGCAGGACCGCAGCCATGCCGGCGGCGCCCGTTTCTGCTTTACCCTTCCGTTGCAGGCCGCATGATGAAGAACGAACCCGCTCCCTTGCGCAAGAACGAGGATCCCCCTGCGGGCGGCTGCGTCTATATCGTCGATGACGATGCCGACATCCGCTCGTCGCTGTCCCGGGCGCTCAGGGTGCGCGGCTTCACGGTGGAAAGCTTCGAATCGGCACGGCAATTCCTGGATCGCTACGACGGCAATCTCTTCGGCTGCCTGATCCTCGACCAGGGCCTGCCGGGCATGACCGGGCTGGAACTGCAACGGCATATGAACGCGCAGGGTCACGCCCTGCCGATCATCTTCATCACCGGCCATGGCGGCGTGCCGGAATCGGTCCAGGCGATCAAGGGCGGCGCCATCGATTTTCTGGAGAAGCCCTTCCGCCAGACCGAACTGATCGAGCGGATCCATGCCGCGCTGGAATCGGCCGAGCGGCTGATCGACAGCGAAAGCCGCAACCGCGACGCCCGGCAGAAGCTGGGCCGGCTGACTCCGCGCGAACGCGAGATCGTCGATTACATGCTGGCCAATCCGGCCGACCTGTCCAGCAAGGGCATCGCCCGGGCGCTGGACATCAGCCCGCGCACCGCCGACCACCACCGGGCGCGCATCCTGGAAAAGCTGGAAATCGGTTCCGTGCCCGAACTGATCGACCTGCTGCGGCGCCTGCCCGACCCGCCCGGCATGACCCGCGGCATCTGAGCACCGCCACGGCTGGAGGCGGGACCGGAAAAATCGACCGCCGGAACCTTCTTGGTGGGTTGCGGGTCCTGGCGGCCGCAGGATGGAATCAT
>NZ_JBKEAE010000035.1:0-1605 GCF_047971885.1 Tropicimonas sp.
GATCCTGCAACAGATCTCGGATCTGACCGGAGGTGCCGCCGACGTCACCCTCGAGATCGTTGTCTCACCCGGCAATGGCGAACTCATGCGCAGCCTGATTGCCGGCCATGTCGGGCCTCCGGCGCGGGTGGTGGAGGAGGAATCCCTCGGTGACGGACAGGCCTTTCTCAGGGCCGGCCGTGTCGAGCGCAAGCTCGACATCGATGCCGTCCTCCGGGACATCTCGGAAGCCATAGCGAGTTTTTTCGATCACCCAGAGCCAAAGGAAGTGGCGAATGCCTGACCAGCCCCCGAAACCGGAAAACCCGTTCTCCCAGGTTCCCGTTGAAATCACCGTATCGGTCGGGCGGGCGCGCCCCCGCATTTCCGACCTTCTCCAGCTGGAGAAGAACGCCGTGCTGCGGCTCGACAAGCGGGTGATCGATCCGGTTGAACTCTACGTCGGCGACAAGCTTATCGCGCGCGGCGAACTGATCGAACAATCCGGCCCCGACGAAGGCCAGCTCGCCGTCCGCCTGACCGAGATCGCCGATCTCGGCGAAAGCCTGAGACCGTGACACACCGCCTGCGCGCACCGCTGGCCGCCGCCGCCCTGCTCGCCGCGGGCGGCGGCGCCGTGGCGCAGGATATCACACTCTCCCTCGGCAGCAGCGAATCGCTGACCGGGGTCACCATCCAGCTCATGGTCCTGGTCGGCCTGCTCGGCCTGGCGCCGGGCCTGATCATCATGGCGACGTGTTTTCCGTTCATCGTGACGGTGCTGTCGATCCTGCGGCAGGCGATCGGGCTGCAGCAATCTCCGCCCAACATGCTGATCGTGACCATTGCGCTGGTGCTGACCTATTACGTGATGGACCCGGTTTTTGTCGAAGCCTGGGCCTCGGGCCTGAAGCCCCTGATCGACAACGATATCGATTCGGTCACCGCGCTGGCGCGGATTGCGGAGCCGTTCCGCGCTTTCATGGCGGCGCGTGTCGACCCCGATACGCTCATGCGGATGGCCGATCTTCGCCTGCTCGAAGCCGACGCCACCGCACCACCGGCGGACATGCCGCTCTCGGTGCTGGTTCCCTCGTTCCTGCTCAGCGAGATCGCGACCGCATTTCAGGTGGGTTTCCTGATTTTCCTGCCGTTCCTGATCATCGACCTCGTGGTAGCGGCAATCCTCATGTCGATGGGAATGATGATGGTGCCGCCGGCAATCGTCTCGCTGCCGTTCAAGCTCGCGTTTTTCGCCATTGCCAACGGCTGGACGCTGATTTCGGAAGCGCTGGTTCGCGGCTACCTGCAATAGCCCCGCCCGCGCTGGAGCGGGCGGGTGAGCTTGCGCTCAATAGCGGTAATGCTCGGGCTTGAACGGACCGTCGACCGTTACCCCGATGTACTCCGCCTGCTCGGGCGAAAGCTCCGACAGGCGAACGCCGATGCGGTCGAGATGCAGCCGGGCGACTTTTTCGTCGAGGTGCTTGGGCAGGATGAAAACGCCGTTCCCATAGGTATCGCCGCTCTTCCACAACTCGATCTGCGCCAGCACCTGATTGGTGAAGGAGGCGGACATGACGAAGGACGGATGCCCCGTGGCGTTGCCAAGGTTCAGCAGCCGCC
>NZ_JBKEAE010000045.1:0-1897 GCF_047971885.1 Tropicimonas sp.
TCGACAGGATGGCGCGTTTCGTGCGTGCCAGCATGCAGGGCTGGAAATATGCCGAGGAAAACCCCGACGAGGCCGCCGGGATCGTGCTGGACCATGACGAGACCGGCGCCCAGACCGAGGAGCACCAGAAGCGCATGATGTCGGAAATCGCCAAGCTGACGGCGGGCTCGGATGGCAGCCTCGATCCGGCCGATGCCGAACGCACGGTGAAAATCCTGATGGCCGGCGGCTCGGACCCGGTGATTTCCAGGGCCCCGGAAGGCGCCTGGAGCGCCGTCGTGACCGACAAGGCGCTGGGAAAGTAGGGACCCGGCAACCCGCCAGGCACGCCGGCCCTGATCCGGGCCGGCGTTGGCGCACAGGCGCGCCCCGCCGGTCCGGATAGGTTCATTCGGCAAGCAAAGGCCCCTCCCCTCGGCAGGTTTCTGATTTCTCCCGGTTCTGTTCGTGATATGACAGCACCACCAAAGATGAGGGTCGCATGAAGTTAAGGCACGATCCGGTTGTCCCATAACGAGCGGCACAAGGCTCTCGGAACTCTGATCATCGGTTTGGTGTTGATCGTAGTGACTTTCGGCGTCGTCCAGCCTATCTATAGTGCCGAGGGCAGTGCTTTGGATAAGATAAAAGCCGCGCATGATGCCGGGACGGTGACGTGGATTCTGGTGGCAATCAGTGCCGCATTTCTGCAACAACACCTCCTGACCCTTCTGGTCGAGAAAGAGCCAGTTGAATGATCGAATTGATTCTTTTGCTCACCTGTGTCGCCATCATTGGTGGCGGGGTTCTCTATGGGCGGTATGTTGAAAAGCAATTTCGCGAGCATCTTTCGGAGTTCTTGAAGTCGATGCCATCGGCAGACATCAAGGCGCATGCCCGGCCTCGCGCCGCCTCCATCATCTCCGCCAAGGCTGCAATCCGGTTCGAGAAAAGCGGCAAATCCCGGATGCAGCCGGGCCACGTAAAAAAGGGGCGGAAGCTTACAAATATTCCGGCCAGGCACCTGACCACCTCTTAGGCCTATACCATATGCAGACGGCAGGCGGGGCGGTGACGCCTCGTTTTGCATGTCCAGGGGGCTGTACCCGTCCAGCCCTTCCCCCCGCACACAGCGCCCGCCTGGCGCGATCCGCGCAGGCCGGCCGCCACTCACGCGCTTGTGAGCGGTATTGTTTCATGATAAATTCACCCCGATCGCACGGTATTTTCCCAGTGCAACGCCGGAACCGCGGCGAGACGTTTTCTACACCGAAAAGTCACATCACGGCTGGCAGCCCTGCCAGCCCAGAACCCGGCAGAAAAACCATGACCACATCCAGCGCCACCGACCCACATCCGCAATTTTCGCGCAGGGGCAGGCTCGGCACCGCCCTTGCCGCCGCCGCCGCCCTTCTGGGCACGGCTGCGGCCATGCCGGCGCTGGCCGCCGAAGGCGGCATCGGCTTCTATATCCTCGGCAGCCGGACCATCAATGCCGGCATCGTGCCGCCGCCGGGCGAATATCTGCAATTCTCGTTCTATGGCTATTCGGGCGGCAAGGGCACGACCGCACCGCTGGGCGGGCGGATCGATCTCGGCCTGTCGGGCGATGCGGCGATCGGGCTCATTACCGGCATCTGGGCGCTCGACAGCCAGCCGGTTCTGGGCGGGCGCCCCTATCTCGTGGCAGTCCTGCCCGTCGGCTGGAAAAAGACCACGCTCGACGGCTCGCTCTCGCGGCCGGGCGGGGACGAGGTTTCGGGCAGCCGCTCGCAGGACAAGTTTCTGATCGGCGACCCGGTGCTGGGCGGCGGTCTGGGCTGGGGCGAAGGGCCGTGGTTCGCCTCGCTCAACCTGCTGGTGAACGTGCCGGTCGGCGATTACGCAAAGACCCGCGTGACGAACCTGTCCTTCAACC
>NZ_JBKEAE010000068.1:0-2818 GCF_047971885.1 Tropicimonas sp.
GCGCCGCCGATATTGGCGATGCCGATCACCATTCCTGTGACCATGCCCGCCTCATCCGGGAATGCGGTGCGCGCGATGGAAAGCATGGTTGGCAGGATCGGGCCGAGCGCCACCCCGAGCGCTGTGACGGCAAGCCAGCCGAGCGCCTGATGCCCGGTCACGGAGCCCGCAAGCAGAAGCGCCCCGCCGAGGATGCACAGCCTGATGCAGTGGCGCAGGATCGCATGCGGCCCGGCGTAGCGGCTGACCCAGACGGCACCAAACCGGGCAAGTGTCATCAGCAGCCAAAAGAGCGATGCCGCTATTGCCCCTAGGGAAAGCGGCATCTCCATCGCGCGATTGAGGATTGTTGGCAGCCAGGCGCTGATACCGACCTCCTGCGCCATGTAGCCGATCATGAAGATGCCCATGATCCAGACGGTCGGAGAGCCGGCCACTGATCGCAGGCGCCGGCGGCCGGCCGGCGCGCCGGAACCGTCAGGTGCCTGTGGTGTAGAAGGTCGCGGCATCCAGAACAGCAGCAGGCATGCCGCGCCCGCCATGACGCAGGGAATGGTCCAGATCGCCAGAACCCCGGTGCCGAATGTGACCATCGACGCGCTCACCAGCGCAGGTGCGAGGATCGCGCCAACACCGAACACCGCATTTACCAGATTGAGAGGTCCGGCACTGACGGAGGCTTCGGCGGCGACGACATTGCCCGTGAGCAGGACCATGCCGACGGAGAGGCCCAGACAACCGGCAGACGAAAGCAATATCGTCAGAGAGGTGCTTGCCGCGATTCCCGAAGTGCCGATGACGAAGGCCGTCATCCCGGCAAGGAATATCGCCCTGTATCCCAGCCGCTTTATCAGCAGGCCCGCCCCGGTCTGGCCGACGAGCGCGAACAGATAGATGGCCGTCAGCGAACCGCCGGCCGCGACGAGGTTCGAGCCGGTCTGTCGTGCCAGATCGGGAAGCGCCGGCCCGATCGCGCCCTGAGACATGCCGACCGTGAAGAACACGACACAGACAACGGCCAGCAGCCGCGTGGACTCCGGCATCCGCTCGCGGCACGCCTTATCCGCCCCAGACTCCACGGCAAGCCCTCCATCTTCACTTCGTTATTGCTGCATCGTCCGGAGCGCGGGGAAGGATCTGCCTCTCAGCGGGTTATGCCGGCGCATAGGCTCCGGCCCTGCGCTGTGCCGCCGCGTATTGCATATCGAGGAACACCTTGGAGTGCAGGGCGAAATCGACATCGTCATGGAATACATCACGCCAGATCGCACAGACGGTCTTGAGGTGGTCGCGGCAGGTGCGACTGTTGAAGGCTTCGATGCTGATGCCCCTGGAATAACCGATCTCCAGCAGCGCATCGAAGGTCGCCTCGAAATCGACCGTGCCGGAGCCGAGATAGCCCCGGTTGCTCTCGCCGACATGGAAATAGCCGATGCGATCGCCGGCGAGGCGAATCGCCTGCACCGGGTCGGCCTCCTCGATGTTCATGTGGAACGTGTCGAGATGCAGGAAGATGTTGTCCGATCCGCTCTCCTCGATATAGGCGAGCCCCTGCTGCACGGTGTTGATCAGGTTGGTCTCATAGCGGTTGACGAGTTCAAGGCAGAGCGCCACCCCCGCGTCCTTCGCCGTCTCCGCGACCCGCGCAAGCACCTCCGCGCTGCGCTTCCATCCCTCCCGGGTCGGCATGGTCGGGAATTTTTGATGCGCCGAAAAGATCGGGCCGCTCATCTGCGTGCTGCCAAGATCGCGGGCCACACCGACGGCTTCGAGAAGGAACATCTCGCCCCGCCGCACGACCTCCGGATCCTCGCTGGTCACGTCGTGGGCGGGCGTCAGCCCGGCGGATGCGGCGAGCCTGATTTCAAGCTCCACGGCCCGCCGGACGAGACGGTCAAGATCGAACGCCCTTGGGTCGAGACCGGGAAGTTCGAGGATCGCAAACCCGGTTTCCCGCGTCATTTCCATCGCCTGCTCGATATCCTGCTGGGTTTGTCCGTCATTCCAGACGAAAGTGTGAATGCCGAAATCCATCTGTACGCCTCCATATGGCCGACCACGCCGGCCGCTCATCGTGAACCGGGAGAGAGGCCGCTCCGCCGACAGCGCGGAGCGGCCACGATTCGCACGAAGACGGCGCCGGGGAGGGCGGCGAGCCCGATCTTCGGCGACACCGTCTGAAATTGCGGACCCGTTCCGGCGTTCAGTCCGACCGCACCGGGCCGCCATCGGCACGCAACACCGCGCCGCGTGTTGCCGTGGAAGCAGGACAGCACAGATAGACGATCATGTTCGCCACCTCGTCGGCCTCGGCAAAGCGGGCAAGCAGGGAGGTGGCCTCGTTTTCCGCGAAATGGTTGCGCTCGTATTCCTCGATCGGCGTGTCCTTCGCCTCGCGGTAGACCCATTCGCTTATCGTGCCGCCGGGCGAGACACAATTCGCGGTGACATCCTTCGCGCCATGGAAATTCTCGGCAACGAAGCGCGACAGCCGGATCACCGCCGCCTTCGCCACCCCGTAATGCGGCAGCCAGGTCGGCGTCACCAGCCCGGCCTCGCTGGCCATGAAGATGATCCGGCCGAAATCCCTTTTCCTGAAGATCGGCATGTAGTGGCGGGTCAGACGGACCCCGCTCATCACATTGAAATCGTACTGATATTGCCAGTCCGCGTCAGTGAGCTCCTCGAACGGCATCAACTTGTCGGTTCCGCCCGCCATGTTGATCAGGATGTCGATGTCATCGCCGACGGTGTCGATCACCGTCTTGCAACCCTCGGCAGTGGCGACATCGGCCTTCACCGTCCTCACCTCGGCGCC
>NZ_JBKEAE010000008.1:0-81359 GCF_047971885.1 Tropicimonas sp.
CGCTCGGAACCGCCAGCCAGCCGTTCACCACCGCCTCGCCACGCGCCCATTTCTCGCGTAATCTGTTAGGCCGCATCCCGTTTCCTCCTTATCGCACCAGCGAAGGGCGCTTGGGGTCGAAGCACCGCGGCATCCGGTCGTGGCCCGCAGCAATACAGGGAACGTACCACGGCGAATGCAGCCCGTTCCGCACACAAGGGGCCCCGGTCGGGACCCGTTCTTCCGGTGTCACAATTCCTCCTCGTATTTCTGCATCTCCTCGGCGACCTCCTCCCGTTCGGATTTCGAACCCTTCGGTTTGCGGATCAGGATCAGGTAGACGAAGAGCGCCGTCAGCAGCAGGAAGAAAAGACTGTCCGGACTTGTCAGGAAAACCATCGGATTCCCGTCGTTCAGCGACAGTGACCGGCGCAGATATTGCTCCAGACCCGGGCCGAGGATGAACCCGAGAAGCATGGATACGGTGGAGTAGTTCTGCTTGCGCATGAAATAGGCGAGCACACCGAAGACAAGCGCCAGCGACATCTGGAAGACCGAGTATGTCGCCACATAGGCACCGACCATTGCGACAACGGCGATGGAGGAGTAGAGCAGGCCGCGCGGGATCGAGACGATGCGCACGAACCATGGCCCGAAAAGCCACAGGGTGAGCGGGATGAGGATCAGCGCCGAGATGAAGAGCGAGGCGAACATCGGCGCGATCAGGTCGATCTGATTGTCGAGAAGGCGCGCGCCGGGCTGCAAACCGTTGATGACCAGAACGCCGAGAACGATCGCGGTGGTCGGATCGCCCGGAATGCCGAACATCAGCATCGGCACGAATGCGCCGCTGCACATCGAGTTGTTGGCCGATTCAGCCGCGGCGATCCCCTGACGCGACCCCCGGCCATATTCCTCGGGGTGGTCCGAACTGCGCTGTGCCTCGGCATAGGAGACGAATGCCGCCATCGAGCCGCCGGCCCCGGGAAGGATACCGATGAGATACCCGATAATCGAGCCCTTGATATAGGTGAAGAATCCTATCCGGCGTATTTCCTCCATGCTCGGAAGGAAATCCCGCCGTCGAATCCGCAGGCCCTTCGCCCTCTCGATGCTCTGCGCCAGTTCGGAATCGCGTGTGCTGGCCTGAATCAGGATTTCGGAAACGGCAAAGGCACCGATCACCAGCGGCATGAGGTCGATACCCTCGATCAACACCTCGGTGCCGAAACTGAAACGCGGGATGGGCTGGAGGACATCGATGCCGATCGTCGCCAGCATGATGCCGAGGAACGCGGCGACGAAACCCTTGGCAATCGATCCTTTGTCGACGATCACGATCACGACCAGGGCGAAGAGCACCAGCGAGAACTTGCCCGGCGTCCGGACCAGCAGCGAAAGCTGCGCGGCAAGCGGCATGAACGCCATCAGGAAAAGAACACCGATACTGCCGCCGATCATCGAACCCAGCGCCGCATGCCCCAGTGCGTTGGCGCCATGACCCTTCTTCATCAGGGCGTGTCCTTCGACCGCCGTCATCATCGACGACGGGGCGCCGGGGATGTTGATCGTCGTGGCCGTGATGGATCCCGAATACATGCCGGCCATGAAGATCGCCGCGCACATCACGAGCGCGGGAACGACATCGATCGTGTAGGTGATCGGCAGGAGCAGCGCGATCGCCAGGACCGAGGTCAGCCCGGGCATCGCCCCGAAAAACGTGCCCACCAGAAAGCCGCCCACCATGAACGCCAGAATGGTCGGATCGGCGAGCGCGGCAAAACCGTTGAGGAAGGTCAGGAAGGAATCCATGTCAGTTCATCCCTGGTAAGGGGGGCAGTCGCACACCGAAGACCACTCCGAACAATCCGTAAAACACCAGCACCACGCCGGCCACACCAAGCGCGAAGCGTAGCGGGCGGCCGGTTTCGTACTGGAAGATCAGGAAGAGCACCGCGACATAGCCGGCAGTCGAAATGACATAGCCAAGCGGGCGGAACAGGGCGATGTAGATCGCCGTGGCGAGCACGATCAGCGCCGGACGAAGGAAATCCGTACCGCCCTCCTGTCCGGCAACCGCCTCGGCGGAGCGGATCCTGCGGTCGCGAAACTCCCTGACCAGAACAATCAGAAGCGTAACATACATGCCGATCGCCGTCAGAACCGGCACGAACCTCGGCCCGACAAAGCTGTCGCCGCTGACCTGCGGATGAATGCGAAACGCCTCGGCAAGATAGATCGTGGTGAATATCAGCAGAAAGACCGGCAGACCGATAGCCGAATCCCCCATGCCCGCACGGGTTTTCATTTCGGAATCCTCCAGAAGGCAATCTCCGGCACCGGGCACGGCCAGGTGCCGGAGTCAGTCCTGCGCCGCTATTTCTGAAGCACACCTGCTTCGACAAGGGCATCCATTTCGGAATAAAGCGATGCCGCTGTGTCGTTTGCCCAGCCGGTAACGTCGTTCGCGCCGATCCAGCTTGGGGTCACGCCGACATTGCTGACCCATTCCTGAAACTCGTCGCTCTCCAGCGCGTCGTGATAGGCCGCTTCGATCTTGGCGACGACATCGTCGGGGGTTCCGGCCGGGGCGGCAATGACAATGAAGCTCCCGATCGCAACATCGACCCCGCTCTCGATCGTGGTCGGAACATCCGGATAGGTCGGATTGCGCGCCTCCGAAAATTCGATCAGTCCGCGCACGGTTCCGTCCTCGATGAGATTGGCGAAATCGCCGAGGCTGGTAATGGCCACGTCCACCTCGTCCGACAGGATCGCTTCCTTCTGGGGGGCGGCACCGCCCGGATAGGAGATGATCTTGAACTCCGCGCCGGTTGCATCCTGAAGCTTCAGCAGCGCCAGATGTACGCGCCCGCCCAGATTCTGCACCGCCACGCGCAACTTGCCGGGGTCGGCCTTGGCTGCGGCGACCAGATCGTCAATGGTCTGGTAGGGGGAAGCGGCATCGACGATGATCGCGTCGGGCTCGCTGGTCACCCGCGCGATGAGCCTGAGATTGTTCATCTTGTAGGTTGGCAGCAGCCCCTGCCACGGCACGGTCACCACCGAGTCGTAGGTCAGCGCGCCGATCGTATAGCCGTCGGGTTTGGCCTTCATGATCTGCCCGACACCGGTGGCCGAAACCCCGCCCTCGATATTCTCGACATACATGCCCGAGCCGATATCCCGCTCGGCAATCGAGGTCAGCTTGCGAACGATGCCGTCGGTCCCACCGCCGGCACCCCATGGAACGATAACGCGAATATCGCGCTCCGGGAATTCCGCCAGCGCCAGAGACGGAATGACAGAAGTGATCAGCGCTACACCTAGCAGAGTCCTGCGTTTCATATTTCCTCCTCACACCAATAACGCGTCCTTCACGGCGGCCTCCTTCCGCCGATCGGTTGCCGGACTTCCTCACCTGGGCTGCGCCGCTAGTGTCTGGTCAAACCGGCAACTCATATATTAGAGTATCAGATAGATTGTATTATGCAAGACATTGCTTTCGCCGCGAGGCATATTGCCATCCGGCCGGGAAAGACCGGAAAATGAGGAAATGAACCATGATCTACGATGTCCGCACCTACCGTTGCCGCCCCGGAACCATCAGGAAACAACTGACCCTCTATGGAGAGCATGGCTACGACATCCAGCGCCGGCATCTCGGCGACCCTGTCGTTTTCGGTTCCGTCGAAACCGGTGACGTGAACTCGTACATACACATCTGGGCCTATGAAGACGCTGCGGATCGGGCCGAAAAGCGAAAGAGCATGGCGTCGGATCCCGATTGGCAGGCCTATCTGGCGAAAAGTGCGGCGGCGGGCAACCTTGTCAGTCAGGAAAACACCATCGTGGTCTCCGCTCCGTTCATCGCCGGGTAAGCGACGGCGCGGCAGTATCACCGCATCTGCCGGTCCGCCCCGGCAGCCGGCATGTCCATATGGGCTATCAGCGTGTCGATTTCCTCGAGGTCGATCTGCGTCAGAACCGGACCGGGGCTTCGCAAGGCGGCCGAGGTCAGCGCGCCCCGGCGGCGCATCACCTCCTTGCGAACCGCAATTCCCCATGCGCCCTGCGCCTCGTAACGCAGAAGCGGCAGATGGCGGTTGAACAGCACGTGGGCTTCGGCAATGTGACCTGCCGCCATCAGATCGCAAACGCCCGACAGCATCTCGGGATAGGAGTACCCCGCCATCGGCCCATCGGCACCACGCGCCATTTCCTGCGGAAGATAGAGCCCGTTGTTGCCGGTCAGGATGCGTACTTGCCGGCGCATTTCCCGCCTGAGCCGCGTGATCTTGCCAACGCTCGGCAGATCCTCCTCCTTGATCGCACCGATCTGCGGGAACCGGTCGAGCAACTCGCAGATCAGCGGCACCGACATTCTGGCACCCGAATGAAAAGGAAAGTCCTGCAATACGACCGGCACATCGCCAATACGGTCGAAAACCGCTCCGAAATAGGCAACGAATTCCTCGTCTGTCTGAACATTCCCCGGCGGGCAGATCATCACCGCGCCGACCCCTTCCGCCAGCACATCTCTTGTCACCGCAGCCAGTGTCGCCAGCGACGCGTTCGAAACTCCGGCGATGATCCTGCGCCCGCCTGACACAGCGGCGAATCGGGCCGCGACCGCGATCGTCTCGTCGGCTGTCAGCTTGGCCGCCTCTCCGCTGACGCCGAGCACCGTCAGACCCCGGGCACCATGCCGAAAATAGAACGCCGACAAGGTGGCTATCGAGTCGAAATCGATCTGCCCAGCATCGGTGAACGGCGTTTGCGCCACCACGTGAAGCCCTTTGCACTCCGACAGCATGTCTGTTTTCCTTTCGGCGTGATCCCTACTTCGCATTTCCGAACAGCCGCCCAATGCCGGCACCGATGTGGGCACGCATCGCGGCCTCGGCCCCGGCGCCGTTGCCGGCGCGAATCGCCGCCAGAACGCCTTCGTGCTCGCGGATCACACGGTACGATGTCTCGTTGAGCGGCACGGCGCGAAACTGACGACTGAGTTCGTAGGCAACCCGAACCTGCGGTTTCAGATCCAGCAAGGCCCGCACAAAGAACGGGTTCCCGGTGAGTTCCGCCAGCCTCAGGTGAAAGGCGAAATCCGCTTCGAACAGGCTTCCGTCCGGCAGGCCGGCGGCAAGCGCGTCGTTCGCCCGTTCCACCGCGGCGATATCAACCTGCGCGGCCTTGCGGGCGATCTCTCCGGCGATACCGGATTCGAGCACCATCCTGAAGCGCATGCACTGCTCAAGATCGCCGAGATTGCGGATCATCCGATCACCTGCAGCAGGGGTCGTTTCGCTGCGCGGCCGGACGAAGCTGCCGGACCCCCGGCTCGACGTGATCCGCCCCTCGCGCCGCAGTTCGGCAAGCGCCCGGCGCAGAACCGGACGCGACACACCGATCGCCTGCGACAGCCTGACCTCGGACGGAAGGCGCCCGCCCCGGGACCATTCCGGGCCGGAAATCAGGTCGTCCAGCCTGCGATAGGCAACAGCGGCAAGATCCTCGCGCATCTTCATCACATCCGACAGAAGTAAATTGTTGTAATCACAACAAAGATAACTCTACTAATTACATAGAAAATTCAGGAATTATGTGCATATTTCAAGAACCCATGATGTCGCATTGACATATAATTACACATCGAAGAAATCCCTACACAACGGAGGAGGAGATTGGCAGAGTGAAGATCACGGGCGTCGAGACCATCCAGATCGAGGAATTTAGCAATCTTGTCTGGGTTCGCATCCACACCGACCAGGGGCTGATCGGCCTCGGAGAGACCTTTCGCAACCCTGCGGCAGTTGTGGCCTACCTCCACGAAACCTGCGCGCCCTTCCTGATCGGCAAGGATCCGGCCGAACGGACCGCGCTGTACGAGGCGATCCGGCACAATGTCGGAAATCACTTTCAGGGATTTCCGACACGGTCGGTCGAGATGCGGGGAAATTCCGCAGTGGATATCGCCCTGTGGGATCTCTTCGGCCAGATGTTCGGACAATCGATCACGACACTGATGGGCGGGCGCGTTCACGAGGGGGTTCGCATCTACAACACTTGTGCGAATGCCGCCTACAACAACAGGCAGCGCGCCGGGTACAATTCGCAGATCTACAGCCGTGACGATCCCGCGCCGAAGAATATCTCGCGAAACGAGGATCTGCTGATGCAGGTGTTCGAGCCGGCCCGCCTTGCAAGGGAACTCGTCGACGAGGGCATTACCGCGATGAAGATCTGGCCCTTCGATATCTATGCCCGCCGCAACCGCGGGCAGCGAATCGGCCCCGCCGAACTGAAGAAGGCGCTTTGGGTGCTGGAGCAGATCCGCGACGAGGTTGACGATGCCATGGAAATCATGATCGAATATCACGGTCTGTGGCAGTTGCCGGCCGCAATCGAGATTGCCCGGGCAGCGGAGGAGTACGGGATCTTCTGGCATGAAGATCCGGTTGCGCTGGAGCATTTCGACGATCTTGCGGCCTTTCACCGATCCTCGACCAGCCGGCTTGCCGGTTCGGAATCGCACGGCACCCAGACCTGGTATCGCGAGATGTTCGGGCGGGGTGCCATCGATGTCGCCAATTTCGACATGACCTGGATCGGCGGCCTGACCGAAGGACAGCGGATTTCCCACATGGCGCTGGCGCACGATCGCACCATTGCGCCGCACGATTGCACCGGGCCCGTTACCCTGCTGGCCAATCTTCAGTTGATGGCGGCTTCGCCGAATACCCTGATCGCCGAGACCGTCCGGTCCCATCTGGAGGGATTTTATCGCGAGGTTGTGACCGAGATGCCGGTGGTGAAGGATGGGCATATCTCGGCACCCGCCGGCCCCGGCATCGGTTCGGCACTGAACCCGGATGTCCTTCGGCGTTCCGATCTGTTGCGCAAGGCAACCGGCAAGGTGGCGGATTGAGCGTTCGGCGATCGTTTCAGTTGAAGTAATCGGGATGTTCGGCGCGCAGATCCTCGACATTTGCAACCGTCTTGCCCAGATGGGCCCGGATTGCCGCCGCGCCAGCCGCTTCGTCACCCGCCGCGATCGCGTCGAGGATCTCGACGTGACCGGCGAGAATATGCGCGATCTTGGCCGCATCCGGTTCGCGGAGCCGCCTCATGCGATCCAGATGCCCCGCCCGGGACCGCATCAGCGCATGCAGTCCGATATACCCGGCACCGGCAAAAAGCGTCCGGTGAAATATCTCGTCGAGTTCCTGCAAAAGCGGGATCTGACTGCGTTCGCCGGCGATATTCTCCTGCATCTGCAGGATGGGTTTCGCGCGCTCGACGGTCGCCAGATCGCCTTCGCGCGCCAGCTTCCTGACCACTTCGGTTTCCAGCGCGAAGCGAAGGAAATAGGCCTCGTGAATTTGTGGAACGTCGATTTTCGTCACCAGCGTCCGCGACTGCGGATAGACCCTGACCAGCCCCTCCTGTTCCAGCCGCTGGATCGCATCGCGAACCGGTGTCTGGCTGACATCGAATTCGAGCGCGAGATCGGGCCGCGAAAGCAGCGTTCCCGGCGGATAGTCGAGCGAGATGATGCGCAACCTCAGTTCGTCGAAAATACGCGACGACGCGCTTCCGCCCGACATGGCAGAACCCGTCCGCTCTGCCAGGGCCTGTGCCACTTTCAATATCGTATCCATATGTTCTCGATAAGTTCCCTTACCCGGCGGTGTGGCGCATGATGACAAATCCGCAGACAGAATGGAATGGCCGCACGGCTTGCCCTGCGCGGGATCCCGTCATCGGCGAGGCGCAGACCACGGCCGGGTTGAACCGAACATGTAACAACGGAGTGCCCGAAGTGAAAGCAGGACCGATAGCCGTGCTTGAACCGATGTCCGGCGAGATGCAGGCGCGCGTGCGCGAGATTTGCGGCGATCTGGAGTTGCGCTTCCCGCGCTCGGGCGATCCCACGGATTTCATTCCCATCATCGGCGACGTTCCCTATGTCGTCACCCGCGGCCTCCGGTTTCCGGCAGAGGTACTGGACCGGGCGCACGAGGTGAAGCTCATTCACCAGTGGGGTACCGGGGTCGACGGAATTCCCCTCGATGCCGCCCGCGAGCGCAACATCACCGTGCTGAGAAGCCCCGGTGTGAACGCGCCAACCGTAGCCGACCTGACACTTGCGCTGATGCTCGCGGCGCTGCGCCGCCTGCCGCAGACCGCCGCGCATTTCCGGGCCGGGAACTGGGAAGTTCCGGATCTGTGGAAGCAGTCGCGCGATCTGTGCGAGGCGCGTGTCGGACTGGTCGGGATGGGTGCCATCGGCCAGGCGGTCGCCAACCGGCTGGACGGGTTCGGCAGCGGCATAGTCTACACACGGCGCTCCGGCCCGCTCGCGGGGTCGGCGCATCGTTTCGTCGATCTTGACGAGCTTCTCGAAACCTCGGACGTGGTGAGCCTGCACCTGCCGCTCACAGTGGACAACCGGCACCTGATCGGGGCGCGTGAGCTGAGGCTGATGCAGGCGGATTCGCTGATCGTCAACACGTCGCGTGGCGCCCTGATCGACGAGGCGGCGCTGATCGCCGCGCTTCGCGGCGGACAGATCGGATCGGCGGCGCTGGACGTGTTCGAGAACGAACCGGTGGCGGACAACAATCCGCTCCTCTCGATGGACAACGTCATAACGTTGCCTCATGTGGCGGGACGTACCCGCGACAACCTCACCCGGATGGTGCGCCACTGGGCGGGAAATATCCGCGCCCATGCCGCTGGCGAACCGATAGCCGAAAGCTGTATCGTCCTGCCCTAGCACCATCCCCCTGACCATCTGCCGGATCAGCCGGCACAGGAGAAACCCGTATGCGGCATCGGATACCACCCCAGAGCAGAACCGGCGGCCGGATTCTCGTCGACCAGTTGTTGATCCACGGCGCGGACTGCGCCTTTTGCGTCCCGGGCGAGAGCTATCTTGAAGTGCTCGACGCGCTCTACGACGTTCAGGACCGGTTCACGCTCTACAACGCCCGGCACGAGGCCGGTGCGGCGAACATGGCCGAGGCCCATGGCAAGCTCACCGGACGGCCCGGGATATGTCTTGTCACCCGCGGTCCTGGCGCCTGCCATGCGGCGATCGGGGTGCATATCGCGCGGCAGGACAGCACCCCGATGATCCTGCTCGTCGGGCAGGCCCCCCGGGGAACCGCCGACCGCGAGGCGTTTCAGGAGGTGGATTATCGCGCCGTCTTCGGGACGCTTGCAAAATGGGTTGCCCAGATCGACGATACCGCGCGCATACCCGAATATCTCTCGCGTGCCTTTCGCGTCGCCACCTCGGGCCGGCCTGGGCCTGTTGTTCTCGCCCTCCCCGAGGATATGCTTGCAGAGCGCGCGGCCGTTGCCGACGCGCCCATGTACCGGCCGACATGCCCCGCGATCACGCCGGCGGACATCGCCGCGATACGCCACGCGCTGGAAACCGCCGAAAGGCCGCTGCTTGTGGTCGGCGGGCCGGACTGGGACGATACCGCCTGTGCCGCGATCACGCGGTTCGCCGAAGCGAACGGTATTCCCGCCGTCTGTTCGTTCCGGAGACAGGACATCATCAACAATCGGTCCCGTGTCTATGCCGGCGATCTCGGCACCTCCACGGCGCCGTCCCTATTCGGTCATTTTTCGCAGGCCGACCTGCTTCTTGTCGTCGGCGCCCGTCTGGGCGAGATGACAACACGCGGTTACGCCACCATGGCATCGCCGGCGGTCCGGCAGCGGTTGATACATCTTTATCCCGACGCCGACGAGATCGGCCGCGTTTTTGCACCCGATCTCGGTTTCGCATGCGGTTCGCGCTTAGCCGCAGGTGCGTTGTCGGAAACCGATCTGGGGCGCCAGGACACATGGTCCGGCTGGTGCTCAAAGCTCCGCGACAGCTATCTAGCCGATATCGCGCCGCCCGAAACCGGCAACGGGCCGCTCGACATGGGCATCGCGCTGGCATCGGTCAGGGACGGCCTGCCGGCGGATACCATCGTCACGCTCGACGCCGGCAACCACACCGGCTGGGCGCAACGGTATCTCGGCTTCGGGCGCCCCGGGCGCGAGGTTGGTTCGACCTGCGGCGCCATGGGGTATTCCGTGCCGGCCGCCGTTGCCGCGTCGATCCGCTTCCCCGACAGGCTGGTGTTGTCCTTCGTCGGCGACGGGGGATTCATGATGAGCGGAAACGAACTTGCGACCGCCGCCCAGTATGGCGCAACACCGATCGTCATCCTGTTCAACAATTCGACCTACGGCACCATTCGCATGCATCAGGAGCGCCGGCATCCCGGCCGCGTCTCGGGGACGACCCTGACAAACCAGAGCTTCTGCCGCATGGCCGAGGGTCTTGGGGCCCATGCCGAACGGGTGACGGAAACGGCGCAGTTCGGGTTGGCGCTCGAGCGGGCCCGCGCAAGCGGCAAACCGGCGGTTATCGAATGTGTAACGGATGCGGAGCAAATCTCCACCCGCACCACGATCACCGCGCTCCGAACCGCCGCGGCACCCCGCCCCTGATCCTGGGCAGCGCGGCAGCGGCGCTCAGGCGACCAGGGCCTCGGCCTTCTTCAGGTCGACCGATACAAGCTGGCTCACGCCCTGTTCCTGCATCGTCACCCCGAACAGCCGGTCCATCCGGCTCATGGTGATGGCATGGTGCGTGATGATGAGGAACCGGGTGTCGGCGCGTTCGACCATCTCGTCCAACAGGTCGCAGAAGCGGCTGACATTGGCATCGTCGAGCGGCGCGTCCACCTCGTCGAGCACACAGATCGGGGCCGGGTTGGCCAGAAAGACGGCAAAGATCAGCGCCAGCGCCGTCAGCGTCTGTTCGCCGCCCGACAGCAGCGACAGGGTCGACAGCTTCTTGCCCGGCGGCATGCACATGATCTCGAGCCCGGCTTCCAGCGGATCGTCGGATTCGACCAGCTCCAGATGCGCCTGACCACCGCCGAAGAGATGGGTGAACAGCATGCGGAAGTTGGCGTTCACCTGCTCATATGCGGTCAGCAGGCGCTCGCGCCCCTCGCGGTTGAGGCCCTGGATGCCGGCGCGGAGCGTACGAATCGCCTCTTCGAGATCGGCCTTTTCAGCCACCAGTGCCTCGTGCTCACCAGAGATTTCCCTGGCGTCTTCCTCGGCACGCAGGTTTACCGCGCCAAGCGCGTCGCGGCTGCGGCGCAGGCGGGCGATGTCCACCTCGACGCTTTCGACCGACGGCATGTCTTCGGGATCGGTATCGAGCGTCTCCAGCAGCGCATCGGGCGTGGTTTCCAGTTCCTCGCGAATCCAGCCCGCCGCGCTGTCGAGCGTTTCCTTCGCCGCCTCGGCCCGTGCTTCCGATGCCGCCCGTGCCTCGCGCGCCTGACCCGCCGCCTTTTCCGCCTCGCGTTCGGCCCGCTCGGCCTCGCGAAGGGCCGCCTCGCCGGTGGCAAGCGCATCGGCGGCGGTCCTGCGGCGCGTCTCGGCGATCTCCAGTTCTCCGGCCAGAACCTCGCGCCGGATCGCGATCTCCTCGGGCGCGGCCCGGGCGGCTTCCAGTTCCGCCTCGGCAGCGTTGCGCCGCGCTTCCAGATCGCGGGTCCGGGCCTCGGCATTGTCGAGCCGCTTCCGCCAGCCTTCGATATCCCGTGCGATCTCGCCGATACGGCGGCCACGGGCCTCGCCCAGCCGGCGTAATTCGTCCTGCGCGGCACGGGCCGTCATCATGTCGCGGCGCGATCCCTCGACCAGCGCCATGGCATCGGCGACGGCGGCGCGCGCCACCTCCAGGTCGGGCAGGTCCTCGCGCCCGCCGCGCGCCTCTTCCAGCCGCTCGCGCGCTGCCTCGGCCTCTTCCACGTGGCGTGCGACGGCCAGTTCCGCCGCTTCCAGCCGGGTCTCGGCCATGGCCCGGTCGTTCTCGGCCCGGCTCAGGGCGCGGCTGGCGGCGGCGACGGCGGCATCGGCATCCTTGCGGGCCTGCCGGGCGCGGCGGTCGGCCTCGGTCAGATCGGCCAGCCGCCGGTTCAGCCCCTCGTGCGCGGTCGCCATCTCGGCAGCACGGGCTTCGGCCTCGCCGAGATCGCGCCGCAGGGTGCCAAGCCGGTTGATCTGTTGCAGCCGCAGCGCCGCCGCCGACGGGGCGTCGGCCGCCGCGGCGCGGAACCCGTCCCAGCGCCAGAGGTCGCCTTCGCGGCTGACCAGCCGCTGTCCCGGTTTCAGCAGCGGCTGGAGGCGCGGCCCGTCGGCGGCACCGATCAGGCCGACTTGCGCCATGCGCCGGCCCAGCACACCCGGAACCCGCATATGCGCCGACAGCGCGACCGCTCCCCCGGGCAGGGGTTGCGGCGTTTCGTAATCGGGCAGCTGCACCCAGCCCGACCCGCCATCCACCGCGACGGCGGGGGCGCGCAGATCGTCGGCCAGCGCCGCACCGAGCGCCTTTTCATACCCCGCATCGACCGAAAGATCGTCGAGCACCTGCGCCCCCTCGCCCGCCTCACGCTCGACCAGCCGCGCCAGGGCGGCAACCTCGGCGCGCAGCGCCTGCGCCTCGCCCTCGGCCGAAGATCGCCCGGCGCGCGCCTCGGCCTCGCGGGCGGCGCAATCGGCACGGGCGGCATCGGCCTCGGCCAGCGCTTCCTCGGCCGCCTCGCCCGCGGCCGCGGCCTCTTCCTGCCCGGCCTCGGCCAGCCCGACGCTCTCGGCTGATTGCGCCAGTATACCCTGCGCCTGTCCGGCGACCTCGCGTGCCTTGCGCGCCTCGTCCTCGTGGCGGGAAAGGGCGCGGACGGCATCCGCCTCCTGCCGCTCGGCCGATTGATGGCGCGCGGCAAGCCGGGCGACATCCTCGGTCTGCCGGGTCAACTCGGCCTCGCGCCCCTGAAGGTTCGATGCGGCGATCCGGGCCGCCTCGACAGCGGCCGACAGCCTTTCGTCGTGCCCGTCATGCGCGCCGGCAAGATCGTCGCGCTCGGCGGTGAGGCGGGCGATGGTTTCACCCGCATCCCGGTTCAGCCCCGCCTCGCGTTCCAGATCGCGGCCCATCTGGCCGATCTGCCGCTCGAGCGTCGCGATGGCCTCGCGCGCGCGGGATTCCTCGTCGCCGATGGCGCCCAGTTCCACCTGCAACCGCTGCCGGACGGCGGCGGCGATGGCTTCCTCCTCGCGCAGCACCGGCATGGCGCTGTCGGCCGCTTCCCGCGCCCGGCCCGCCTGAAGGGCCGCCCGTTCGGCGGCGGCGGCGGCGGTTGTCCTGTCGCGCAACTCGGTGCGGACCGCCTCCAGCATGTCGGCAGCCTCGCGCCAGCGGCGGTAGAGCAGCAGCCCCTCGGCCCGGCGCAGTTCGACCCCTATGCTGCGGTAGCGCGCCGCCTGCTTCGCCTGCCGTGCAAGCTGCGCCAGTTGCCCGGCCAGTTGCTCCACCACGTCGTCGACCCGGGCGAGGTTCTGTTCGGCACCGTTCAGTTTCAGTTCGGCCTCGTGGCGGCGCTGATAGAGGCCCGAGATACCGGCGGCCTCCTCAAGGATACGGCGGCGGTTCTGCGGCCTGGCATTGATCAGTTCCGAGATCTGGCCCTGCCGCACCAGCGCCGGCGAATGGCTGCCGGTCGAGGCATCGGCGAACAGCATCTGCACGTCACGCGCGCGCACATCCCTGGCGTTCACCTTGTAGGCCGAACCGATATCGCGGGTGATGCGGCGCACGATTTCCAGCAGGTCGGAATCGTTGAAGCCGGCAGGGGCAAGCCTTTCCCCGTTGTCGATCTGCAATGTCACCTCGGCGAAGTTGCGCGCCGGCCGGGTTGCGGCGCCGGCGAAGATCACGTCCTCCATGCCGCCGCCACGCATCGCGGTGGGGCGGTTTTCGCCCATCACCCAGCGCAGCGCCTCGAGCAGGTTCGACTTGCCGCAGCCGTTCGGCCCGACAACCCCCGTCAGGCCGTCGGCGATCACCAGATCGGTGGGGTCGACGAAAGACTTGAAGCCGTTGAGGCGGAGACGTGTGAAACGCAAGGCAGGCTTTCCCGTTCGAGTCGCAAAAGGTGCCACAGTCTCGCATGATGAACACCAAAGTCAAGGAAGGCACCCATCATCTGGATATATCTTTCATATTGTCCACAAGATATGCGCGGAAAACGGCTCTCGACACCCCCTGTTTCAACGCCCCGTTCCGATCCGGAAGCGGAAATCCGATCGGCGCCGCTCAGAACCTGTCGAGCAGCCTGCGCAGGTAGTCGAGTTCCGCCGGCGGGCGCTCGCGGTCGCTGGCGCGGCGGCGAATCTCTTCCAGAAGATCGTGGGCGCGACGATATATATCCTCGCCAGGCAGCAGGCTGTCCTCGGTTCCAAGGCTTCCCGAATTGCCGACCTCGCGCCCCAGCGGATCGCGGCGCAAGCCATTGTCGGCATTGCCCGTCTGCTGCCCCTGTCCGCCCTGCTGGCGCTGCTGCGCCAGCGCTTCGCCAAGGTTGCGCATCCCCTCGCGCATGGCTTCCATGGCGCGGCTCTGATCGTCGAGCGCACCGGCCAGATCGCCGTCTTCCAGCGCGCCCTCGGCATCCGACATCGCCTCGCCGGCACGGCCCAGCGCCTCGCGCGCCGCGTCTCCGGCCTCGCTTCCCGCACCCGGCAGGTTCTCGCGCAGGTCGTCCAGCCGGCGTCCGAGCGCGCCCTGCCGCTCGGCCAGCGAACCGGCATCGGGGGCGCCGGACTGACCGGGCGGACGCTCTTCGCGGCTGCCGTCGCCAGGTTCCCGGCCGCTCTGTCCCCGCATGCCGTCACCCGGCTGGCCGGGCTGCCGGCCACCGTCGAATTGTTCCTGCAACTCGCGGAACGCCTCGTCCGAAAGCCCCTGCTGGTCGCGCAGGGTTTCGGCCAGATCCTGCATCGCCTGCTCGCCCGGGCCACCCTGACCGCCCTGGCCCCGGGCGACCTGCATGTTCTCCATCATCATTTGCAGTTGTTCGAGAAGGGCCATCGCCTCGGCGGTGCGGCCTTCCTCCATCAGTTGCTGCAACCGGTCGAGCAATTGCTGCAACTGGTCGGCGGTGATGGTCTGCGCGTTCTCCGGCATCGCCTGCTGCTGGCCCGGATCCTGCTGGGCAAGCTGGCGCATGTATTCCTGCATCGCCTGCCTGAGTTCGTCCATCAGCGCGGCAATTTCCTCGTCCGTGGCACCGTTGCGGATCGCTTCGGACAGCCGGTCCTGCGCCCGGCGCAGACGTTCGAGCGCATCCGAAAGATCGCCTTCCTCGATCTTCAGCGCGATATTCCACAGCGCCTCGGCAATCTCGTCCTGCAAAGCGGGCGTCAGACCGCCCGAAGCCGCAACCCCGGCTTCCAGCCGGCGGATCGCCACCCGCAGCGGCAGGTAACTGGCCGCGTCGCGAAAGACATCCTCGGGGCGATAGGTGACGGCACGCAGGATCTGCGCCACCCGGGCGCCGTTTTGCCGCGCCCAGAGCAGATCGCGGCGCTGTTCGACCAGTGCGGCCGCCAGCGGGTCAAAGAACCGCCGCCCCGACAGGGCGGTTTCCAGCGGCTCGGAGTGCCCATGCTGGCCGGCGGCATCCTCGGCGCTCAGGGTGATGCGGACCGGCAGCCCGACCCAGGTGTGTTTCGAGAAATCCTCGACTAGTGTTTCGCTGAACTCCGCCCGGCTGCCGCTGACCGGCATCGGCAGATCGAGCACGATCGCCTCGCGGGGATCGGGATCGGCGACAAGGCCGAAACTGCGGACCACCGCCTCCAGATCCAGTTCGATCCGGGCGGTACCCGCGATGACGCCGATATCGTCACGCGCGGAAAACCGCTGCTTCATCCGGCCGGCGGCTTCGACCTCGGGCAACCCGTCAAGGGAAATTTCGGGCGGCGTGTCAAGGCTTATCCTGACGCGCCACTCGCGCCCGCCATCGCCCCTGATGGCCAGCCGGCCGTCCTTCTCGATGGAAAATTCCTGCGCCGGGGCGGTCGCGGGGCCGACCGTATCGCCGGCGCGCCCCGACACGGTCTCGTCCACGCTGAGCGCGCCGACCTCGCCATACAGCCGCAGGGTGACCACGCTGCCGCGCGGCGCGCCGAGCGGTCCAGCCTCGATATCGTTCAGGTAGATCGTCGGTTTTCCGGTATAGGCGGGCGGTTCGACCCAACCCTCCCAGGCGGGCCCGGCCGCAAGCCCGGCCGTTCCGGCCGGCGCGACGATCTGGCCAACCGTCGCCACCCGCCAGAACGAACCGAACAGCAGCGCAACCGCCAGCGCGGTCAGCGCAACGTAGCGCAGGGCATAGGGATCGCGCGCGTTGAGCACCAGATCGGGTGGAACCGGCCGCGCCTGCGAGGCGCGCGCCGCCATCCGGCCCTGATGCGCGCTCCAGACGGCAACCGAAGCCTCGTCCGCCGCCCCGATCGCCTGCGTGTCCCCCAGCGCCTGAAGCGGCCGCCCCGGCAGCGTGGCGTCGAGCCGCGCCAGTGCCTCGGCCCTGCCCGGCCAGCGGAACCGCAGGGCGCCGCGTACGGCAAACCAGAGCATTCCGGCGAGCGCTGCGATCGTGCCGATCCACACCGGTTCGAGCGGAAGCATCTCGGGCAGACCGAGCAGGATCGCCGCGAGAAAGGCGAAGGCAATCGACCAGACGGGCCAGAAGCAGCGCGTCAGCCGCTCGGCCAGCATCCCCGCGCGGGTCAGGCGCAGGGGGCGTTTCAGCCGCGTTAGGGCGTCGTCGCGGGCGACGTCCCGGTCCATGTCACTCCTTTCGATGGCCCGGCGAGCGGGCCCAGGGCCGACCGGCTCAGGCCAGCCACACGGGGATGTTATCGCGTGCGATGATTTCGTCAAAGCCCGGGCGCGCCCGGATGACGGCGAATTGATCCCCGTTGACCAGAACCTCGGGAATCAGGGGCCGGGTATTGTATTCCGACGACATCACCGCGCCATAGGCCCCGGCGGAGCGGAAAGCGACCAGATCGCCCGCCTCCAGCGGCGGCATCTGCCGCCCCCTGGCAAAGGTATCGCCGCTTTCGCAGATCGGGCCCACGATGTCGAAAGGGTGTTGCGCGACCCCGGCGAGGGGTTCGCGCACCGGGACGATATCGTGGTGGGCATCGTACATCGACGGGCGGATCAGATCGTTCATCGCGCCGTCGATGATCAGGAAATCGCGCCCTTCGCCATGTTTCACATAGATCACCGACGATACCATGATGCCGGCATTGCCCGAAATCAGCCGCCCCGGCTCGATCTCGATCTCGCAACCCAAATCGCCCACCGTGCGCCGGATCAGATCGCCGTAATCGCTGGGCAGGGGCGGCGCCTGATTGCTGCGGGTATAGGGAATGCCGAGCCCGCCCCCCAGATCGAGCCGGCGAATGTCGTGACCGTCGGCGCGCAGCACCAGCGTCAGGTCGGCCACCTTGCGATAGGCCGCTTCGAACGGTTCGAGTTCGGTCAGTTGCGAACCGATGTGAACGTCGATGCCCACCACCCCGAGCCCCGGCAGCGCGGCGGCGCGGGCATAGACCTCGCGCGCGCGGGCGATGGGGATGCCGAACTTGTTCTCGGACCTGCCGGTGGCGATCTTGGCATGCGTACGCGCGTCGACATCGGGGTTTATCCTGATCGCAACCGGCGCAATCACCCCCAACGCGGTTGCGATACCGTTCAGCACCTCCATCTCGGGCTCGCTTTCGACATTGAATTGCCGGATGCCGCCCACCAGCGCGGCGCGCATTTCCGCCGCGGTCTTGCCGACACCGGAAAAGACGATGCGTTCGCCCGGAACGCCGGCGGCTTTCGCCCGCGCATATTCGCCACCCGAAACCACGTCCATGCCCGCACCCATTGCGGCGAGCGTCTTCAGGATGGCCTGGTTCGAGTTCGACTTGACGGCAAAGCAGACGAGATGATCGAGCGGCGCCAGCGCCTCGTCGAACAGGCGGAAATGCCGTTGCAGGGTGGCCGTCGAATAGCAGTAGAACGGTGTGCCGACCGAAGCGGCGATATCCGCGACCGGCACGTCCTCGGCATGAAGCGCGCCGTCGCGGTAAAGAAAGTGATCCATGATTGCGCATCCTTGCCCCGGGCCCGTCCGAGGCGGGGTAATAGCAGACGCCGGCGGCGGTGCAATCGCTCAACGATCTGCCGCGGGATGGCCCGCCGGGTTGCGGGAGGTGCCAGCTTGTGTATGACGGGCAGATGCCGGCGGCATCGGGCCGGCGCGGGGCACGAAGGGCGCAGGATGGCGACATTGCGGAAACGCATGCGGAAATTCATCCGCAAGACCCGGGGGCGGCTGGAAAAGACGCTGCTCGACAATCCGCGCCTTGTCGCTGCGGTCACCGACCGGCTGGAGCGGCGCATTCGCGCAAGCCACGACAGTATCGACTGGATCATTGTCGGCAAGGAGGCTCTTGCCGCCGAGCTGCAGAGCGGCCGGCCGGTTATCATGGTACTGTGGCATGGCCGGCTGGCGATGGCGCCCACCGGCTGGGACAACTCCTGGGGCGAGCTTTGCATCGTCACCTCGTCGTCCCGCCCCGGAAAGCTGGTCGGCGAGGTGATGAAACGCTTCGGCAACAGCACGCTTGCCATGAGTTCGAGGAAATCGAACACCACAACCTCGTTGCAGGTGGCGCGGATGACGCGCGACGGAACATCCATCGGCTTCGCCATCGACGGGTCGAGCGGGCCAAGGCGCGTTGCCAAGTCCGTCCCCATCGACTGGGCGCGCATGACCGGCATGCCGATATGGCTTTATACCAACTCGTTCGAGAGCTATCGCACCCTGCCCCTGTGGGACAGGATGGCCGTACCGAAGGCGGGCACGCGGGGGTGCATGCTCTATCGCCGCTGGGATGCCGAGGTTCCGCGCAGGCTCGACACCGAAACCCGCGAAAGCCTGCGCGCCCGGCTTCAGGCCGATCTGGATGCGCTGACGCTCGACGCCGACCGGATGATGGGGCACGCCGGTTTCATCAACTGAGATCAGTCGCCGGTTATCCGGCTCACGCGGCGGGTTCCCGCAGATCCGCCGGCGATGCCGACCTCGGCCCTGCCCGACAAGGTTATTCCCGCCGGCGGGCGTTCGCTGTCGTCCGGCGGCAGCGGCGAGCCGTCGACACCGCAGGCGGCAAGCAGCGCCAGCAGTGCCAGAAGACCAAGCGACCTCATAGCCGCAACCCGATGCCACCGGGGCCGACCCGCACCCTGACCGGCCCGTTGCCGATCCGCGCCGAGGCGCCGCCGGTGCCCACGGCGACATCCACCCCATCGGTGTCGATCACATCGACCGAGCCATAGGGCGTTCCGGAACTCGTCACGCCTGCATTGATCCGGTCGGCGCCGACCCCGACCGCCCCGGTTGTCGCGCCCGTCGCCGGATCGACCACGACATCGGCGGAGGGGCGCGGCGGCTGCGTACAGGCGCCGGCAATCAGGCTCGCGGCCAGCGCGGTCACGATCGGCTTCATTCCAGAATCTCCTTCCAGCGGGCGATCTGCGCCCGCACCCGATCCGGTGCGGTTCCCCCGTAAGAAGTGCGGCTGGCGACCGAGTTGTAAACCCCCAGCACATCGAAAACACGGGCATCGATACCGGAATGGACGGCGCGCATTTCCTCCAGCGTCAGTTCGGGCAGGTCCACACCGCGCGCTTCGGCGGCCGCAACCAGCATGCCGGTCACATGGTGTGCCTCGCGGAAGGGCAGGCCCGGTTCGCGCACCAGCCAGTCGGCAAGATCGGTCGCGGTCGAAAATCCGGCCGAGGCCGCCGTTTCAAGTACCGCGCGGTTGGCGACCATATCCGCCACCATCCCCGTCATCGCGGCCAGCGACAGCGCAAGCGTGTCGGCAGCATCAAAAACCTGCTCCTTGTCTTCCTGCATGTCCTTGGAATAGGCCAGCGGCAGACCCTTCATCACCGTGAAGAGCCCGATCATCGCCCCCAGGACCCGGCCGATCTTGCCGCGAATCAACTCGGCCGCATCGGGGTTTTTCTTCTGCGGCATGATCGACGAACCGGTCGAGAAGGCATCCGACAGGGTGACGAACCGGAACTGCGCCGAGGACCAGATAACCAGTTCCTCGGCCAGCCGGCTGAGATGCATCGCGCAGATGCTGGCAGCGGAGAGGAATTCCAGCGCGAAATCCCGGTCGCTCACCGCATCGAGCGAATTGGCCATCGGGCGGTCGAACCCCAGCGCCGCGGCCGTGGCAAAACGGTCGATCGGGAACGACGTTCCGGCCAGCGCAGCCGCCCCCAGCGGGCTTTCGTTCATCCGGGTGCGCGCATCGCGGAACCGCCCGGCATCGCGCGCCAGCATCTCGACATAGGCCATCATGTGGTGCCCCCAGGTCACCGGCTGGGCGGTCTGAAGATGGGTAAAACCGGGCATCACCCAGTCCGCCCCCGCTTCGGCCTGTGTCAGAAGCGCCTTTTGCAACGCTTCGATTCCCCGAACCGCCGCATCGCATTGCCCTCGCACCCAGAGCCGGAAATCGGTCGCCACCTGATCGTTGCGGCTGCGCGCGGTATGCAGGCGCCCGGCGGGTTCACCGACAAACGCACCAAGACGGGACTCGACATTCATGTGGATATCTTCGAGCGCCTTCGAGAAGGGGAAATTCCCCCCCTCGATCTCTGACAAGACCGTGAGAAGCCCTTCCCGGATCGCCGTTGCATCGCTATCGCTGATGATACCCTGCGCGGCCAGCATCGCGGCGTGGGCGCGGGAGCCCTCGATATCCTGAGCGGCCAGCCGTTTGTCGAAATCGATCGAGGCGTTGATCGCCTCCATGATCGCATCGACGCCGGACGAGAAGCGCCCGCCCCACATCTGGTTGGAGTCTTGGGTGGAGGCATCGGTCATGACAGGGATTCCGGAGATGGCTTTGAAACGGGTTCTGGCGGCAGTGGTCTATACGGGGCTTGCGCTGTTGGCAAACGGGGCGCTTGCACAACCGGCCGATGTGGCCGCCCTGAGGGAAGGAGGGATGAAGAAACTCGCACTCCACGAGGCGCCCGGGGCTCTGCCCGATATCGAACTGACGGATGCCGACGACACCCTGCGCCGGCTGTCGGAGTTTCGCGGCAAGTGGCTTGTGGTCAATTTCTGGGCCACCTGGTGCGCACCCTGCCGGAACGAGATGCCGACGCTGTCCAATCTCCAGACCATCTTCGCCGACCGGCCGGTCGAGGTCGTGACCATCGCGACCGGGCGCAATGCGCCGGCCGCGATCGACCGCTTCTTCGATGAGATCGGCGTCACCAACCTGCCGAAGTTCCGCGACCCCAGGCAGCAACTGGCGCGCCAGATGGGAATCATGGGCCTGCCGGTCACGGTGATCGTCGATCCCGAAGGACGCGAGGTCGGACGGCTGATCGGCGATGCGCCCTGGGACAGCGAAAGCTCGGTCGCGATTCTCGAAGCGCTGTCAGCAGCACGCTGAGGTGCGCGGCGCCGCGCCTGACCTGCCGTCGCCAACATCGCAAGGTCAGCACCCGCAACGTTTCGGAACGCGGCCCGTCGATGCGACCATGAGTCAATCGGCGGAATATCGCCGCCTTGGTTCGTCGGCTCTACCGGGTCCTCGACGCAACACCTGGGCACAACCATAAGGAGAAGTCTTTACGTCTGACGCGCGCCAGCCGACTAATCGGCAATATCCCGCTCATCAAAGTTGGTCATGTCTCACAGCTATTCGATACATCCCGATCTCGACCTCATCGTGATGAGGTATTCCGGGCATGTCACGCTGAACGACCTTCGGGATGGATTTGTCGCGTCGATCGGCGATCCGCGCTATCGGCCCGGAATGATGGAACTGAGCGATTTCTCGGCCGCCGACGACACGGATGTCGGTTTCGCCGGCGTCATGGCGATCGCCGACAAGGTTCGCGAATCCTATGCTTCCAGCGCCGGCATCGTCCGCATCGCCCATTGCGCACCGAGTGACATAGCCTATGGCATGGCGCGGATGTATCAGACCATCATGAGCGACGAGGAAAATGTCGCCATCGGCCTGTTCCGCTCGCTTCCCGAAGCGCTCGAATTTCTCAACCTCAACACTCCGGAAATGATCGCACGGCTGGAACGCGACCGGTAGGGTCCGGCTGTCTTGCCCGGCGCGAAGGCACAATCGAGGCGGTCGTCGCCTGCCGACGGATACTGCCGAACCGCCATGGGCCGATCAGCACCGATGCGCCGAAAGTCCGGCGCCGGAATCGCCCGGAAGCCGTGTCGCACCCGCAACCATGGGGCGATTCGGTCAGGCCGGGAACGCGAATCGCGGGCGCGAATCCGCCACCTTTTCCGCCGCCGTCGTGCCTGCGCAGAAAACAGGCGGGAAAATGCCGTTTCCGGGTCACGGTTCACGGCAATTATTTGCCCGGTCGCGGCACGAAAGCGGCTGAAAACAAGGCAGTTGAGCAGAGACCCGCCCCCGGTAGGCATAATTCTGCCTTGCAGCATCCGGTCGTCGCGATTAGGCCTACCTGTCGGAAACGAAAAGACATTAATGACGTTGGAAGAATCTGCGGAGTGTACAAAGTGCGATCTGCCTGCCGACCTCTCATCAGTAACGGGACAAGCCCCAGAATCCGGCGCCGCCGGTTGCTTGGGGCGATGGTCTGTTCGGTTGCGATTCCCGCCCTGCTCGGACCCCTGCCGGCCGTGGCACAGGACACGACTCAGCCCGCCCAGCAAGCGCCGGGCAGCGAATTTTCGTTCGACCTGCTGACCGATGCGATGCGTCAGGCGAGCGAAGCCCCCTTCAGGGCGCCCGACCCGCTGTCCGGCCCGCTGGCCGAGTTGAAATACGACGATTACCGCAGCATCCGTTTCCGCCCCGATCACGCGCGCTGGCCGGGCGAAGACCAGTCGTTCCACCTGCACGCCTTCCATCTGGGATGGCTCTTCAAGGAACCCGTCCATATCAGCGAGGTGGTCGAGGGCCGCGCCCTGCCCATGACCTTCACCACCGAGGATTTCGATTATTCCGATCGGGGCGTCACCATCCCCGAGGGGTTCGAGATGCCCGGGGTTGCGGGCTTCCGCATCCATACCCCGCTCAACCGCGCCGACATCGCCGATGAACTGATCGTGTTCCAGGGTGCCAGCTATTTCCGCGCCCTCGGCCGGGACAATGCCTACGGGCTCAGCGCCCGTGGCCTGGCGGTCAATACCGGCGATCCGAACGGCGAGGAATTCCCGCGATTCTCGGATTTCTGGATCGAACGCCCTGCCCCCGGGGCAACCGCCCTGACGATCTATGCCGCGCTCGAAAGCCCCTCGGTGACCGGCGCCTACCGGTTTGTCGTGACGCCGGGCGAAACCACCGAAATCGACGTGACCGCCCGGTTGTTCCTGCGGCAGGACATTGCTCAACTCGGCATTGCGCCGCTGACCTCGATGTTCCTGTTCGGGCCGAGCGATCCCGGCGGGTTCGACGATTTCCGGGCCTCTGTGCATGACAGCGAGGCTCTGATCCTGCACAACCGCAGCGGCGAAACCTTCTATCGTCCGCTCAACAATCCGCCGCGTCTGGCCAGTTCGTATCTGGCCGGCGAGAACCCGGGCTGGTTCGGGCTGGTTCAGCGGCACCGGGGATTCGAGGACTACCTCGACGCCGGCGCGCATTACGAGCGCCGCCCGTCGCTGATCGTCGAACCGGTCGGTGACTGGGGGCGCGGCACCCTGCGTCTGATGGAGATCCCTTCGGATCTGGAAGCCAACGATAATATCGTTGCCTACTGGATACCCGAAGCGCCATCGCACAAGGGCGAATCCTTCGAGTTTTCCTACCGGCTCTTCTGGGGCATGAACCCGCCCGGCGCGCAGGCCGAGGATCGGGCCCACGTTGTCCGCACCCTGGTCGGCGAAGGCGGGGTCGCCGGAACCGAAAGCCGCAAGGACCGGCAGAAATTCGTCGTCGATTTTGCCGGTGGGCTGCTGTCGAAGCTGCCCGCCGACGCCGAGGTCGAGCCCGTGGTGAATGCGGATCGGGGCGAGATCACCGAAAAGACCTTAAGCCGCATTGACGGCACAGGCACCTGGCGGCTTGTGATAGAAGTCAAGGGCGATCCCGGAGCAGTCGTCGAACTCAATGCAGGCATCACTGGCCATGGCCGCTTTCTGACCGAAAGATGGCTCTATCAATGGATGAAGGAATGATGTCGGACAACGGACCCACGGAACCCGGGGTCTTGATCGGCGCCGTCGAGAATGTGGTCTGGGCACCGCCCCAGGTACCGCTCGATATGCCGCGGCAAGTCCTCGAAACAGATCGGTGGCCCTCGGTGCTGCCTAATATGCTGCAATTACTGGCACCACGTACCCACGCGCGATGAGCACCCGCAAACCCGCGCATATGGCGCCTGACGGCCGGACGCGTCTCGCCCGCCTGGCCGCTTTCGTGTTTTCGCTCCTTGCGGCTTCGGCGGCGACGATGCTGCTCGTCGACGCGGCGGTCGAAGACGGATTCGATTCGCTCGATGCGCTGCGCGTCGGGTTGATTCTGCTGACCACCGCCTGGCTGGCCTGGGGCGCGGCACAGGCGTTTGTCGGGCTTCTGACGCGACCGCGACCCGACAGACCGGCCGAAATTCGGGCGCCGCAGCCGCGCACGGTCGTACTGACGCCGATCTGCAACGAAGACCCGGTTGCCACCTTTGCCCGCCTGGCGGCGATCGACCGGTCGACCCGGGCTGCGGGTGTCGCCGCAGATATCGCCGTGCTGTCCGATACCCGCGACGACACGGCGGCAGCCCGTGAACGCGCCGCCTTCGCCCGGCTGATCGCCGATACCGGGGGGGAAGGGCGGATTTTCTATCGGCGCCGGTTCGACAACCATGGCCGCAAGGCCGGCAATATCGAGGATTTCATCCGCAAGTCGGGCGGCGCCTATGAGCTTGCGGTGATCCTCGACGCCGACAGTCTGATGGAGGGCGAAACCATCCGCCGGCTTGTCGCAAGGATGCAGGCGGATCCGAGCCTCGGCCTGTTGCAGACCCTGCCGCGGATTCTCGGCGGCGGATCGGTGTTCGGCCGCGCCATGCAGTTTGCCGGCAACTTCCACGGCCCGGTCTTTACCCGTGGTCTGGCCCGCATGCAGGGGGCGACCGGACCGTTCTGGGGCCACAACGCGATCGTCCGCGTGCGCGCCTTCGCCGAAAGCTGCGGCTTGCCGGTGCTTTCCGGCAGACCGCCCTTCGGCGGCAGCATCCTCAGCCACGATTATGTCGAGGCGGCGCTGCTTGCCCGCGCCGCCTGGAAGGTCGAGGTCGACGAGACCCTCGACGGCTCCTACGAGGAAGGACCCGAAAACATCCTCGCCCATGCGCGACGCGACCGCCGCTGGTGTCAGGGCAACCTGCAACATTCGAGGCTGCTGCTCGCCCCCGGGCTGGCGCTGTGGAACCGGTTCGTCTTTCTTCAGGGCATCTTTGCCTATGTGGATTCGACCGTCTGGGCGATTTTCCTCGTCAGTTCCGTCGTGGCAACGATCAAGGCGCCACCGCCGGATTATTTCCCCGAACCGTATCAGCTTTTCCCGGTCTTTCCGGACGATCACACACAGGCGATCACGGCGCTGATCGTCGGTATCGGCGGGCTGCTTTTCCTGCCCAAGCTGGCGATACTGGCCGAGGCGATCTGCACCGGCCGCGCGCGCGGTTTCGGCGGCGCGGTCCGGGCGACCGAAGCCGTTCTGGGCGAGATTCTGCATTCGTCGCTGATCGCGCCGGTCATGCTGATGTACCAGAGCCGTTCGGTGCTTCAGGTCCTGTCGGGAAGCGACGGCGGCTGGCCGGCCAACCAGCGTGGCGAGGGGCGACTGACCCTTGCCGAGGGCTGGGACGCGGCGCACTGGATCACCCTGACCGGGCTGACCGCGCTGACGATCGTCGCCTTCGTCGCCCCCGATCTGACCATCTGGCTCCTGCCGGTCTGCCTGCCGCTGGTCTTCGCGCCGCTGATCATCGCGTGGACCTCGCGTTCGGCCAGCAGCGGCCGCACGACGCTGAGCATCGAGGGCGCCCCCTCGCCCGTTGTCGCCGATTTTGCGGCAACTCTCGACCGCTGGACGGATGGCGCCCGGCGGCCAGACCGGGACCGGACCCCGACCCATGCGGAGGGCACCGGTGCAGCGGCCGGTTCTTGACCCCGGCACCCCCGGCGCGGCTCCGCCGCGTGCCCGCAGACCGCGCGACCCCCGCATCGACGCGTTTCGCGGGCTGGCGCTGGTGGTGATTCTGATCGACCATATCCCCGGCAATCCCTACGAGCACTTCACCATCCGCAATTTCGGCTTTTCCGACGCGGCCGAGGCGTTCTTCCTGATGTCGGGCGTTGCCGCCGGCATTGCCTATTCGGGGCGTTTCCTTCCCGCCGAGCGCGCGGCAAACGGGCTCGTGCCGGCGGTTCTGCCGATGTGGAAGCGGGCATGGACGCTGTACATCGTCCACCTTTTCCTCAGTGCCTGGGCCATCGCTATCTTCGTCGCCGGGCGCCGGATCTTCGACATGCCGTCGCTTCTGACCCTCAACAACCTGCGTGCGGTCTTCAACAAGACCGAAGCAGCATTGTTCGGCATTCCGGCGCTGACCCACCAGATCGGCTACGTCAATATCCTGCCGGCCTATTCGGCGCTGCTGTTTTTCGCGCCGCTGGCTATCATGATCGGGCTGCGCCGGCCCTGGCTGATGATGGCGATCTCGATTGCGATCTGGTTTTTCTGCGGCATGTGGCGGATCAACTTTCCCAGTTATCCCAATACCGGCGGCTGGTTCTTCAACCCGCTGACCTGGCAGATCATCTTCGTCACCGGCCTGCTGACGGGAATGGCGGCACGGCGCGGCGAGCGCTTCGTGCCCAAATCCCGGGGAGTGTTTGCCGTGACGCTCGGCTTCCTGATCCTCAGCTTTGCCTGGCGGCACATTCCGCCGCTGGGCGATTTCCTGAACCACCAGCTCGCCCGGCTCGGCGCCATCGGGGTTCCGTTCAACATCGTCTCGCACGACAAGCCCTATGTCGCACTTCCCCGCCTGCTGCACATCCTGTCGCTGGCCTATGTGCTCTCATGCCTCGGCTGGGTCCATGCCGCGGCAGGCAGCCGGCTGATGGCACCGCTGCGGCTGCTCGGCCGGCACGGGCTGCTGGTGTTTTCTACCGGGACGCTGGTCTCGCTTGTCTTCCAGGTACTGATGAATGCGGGCGACCGGGCGCCATGGCTTGGCCTGACCCTGCCGCCGGCCGGCATCGCGGTGATGTTCGTTGCTGCCTGGCTTGCCGCCAGCCCGGCCGAACGTGCCGAATTCGGCGGTCGCGACACCGGTACTGACGCCTCCGGCGCCGCACAACCGCGCCGGGGCATCGCCACCTCAGGAATCGCCGGCGGCGAGCGCTGATGCACGCCGCACCCGGCGCTGCCGCAACGCAAAGACCGCGATGAAGACGGCGCTGAGAATCAGCACGATGGTCGGGGCCGGGGCGCTGTCGAGGAAAAAGCTCAGATAGGTGCCGCCCAGCATGCCGGCCAGGCAGACAGCGCAGGCCGCCATCAGCATATGGGGGAAACTGCGGGTAGCGAGGAAGGCGATCGCGCCGGGCGCGATCAGCAGTCCCACGGCAAGGATCAGCCCCGTCGCCGAAAGGGTGGCAACGATGGTCAGCGACATCAGCGTCAGCAACCCGTAATGCAGCAGGCCGACCGGCAGCCCCGAAGCCCGCGCCTGCGCCGGATCGAAGGCATGCAGCAGCAGATCCTTCCATTTCAGCAGCAGCGCCGCCGTGACCGCCAGCGATATCGCCCCGGAGGTCAGCAGGTCGGCCCTCCCGACGCCCAGCATGTTGCCGAACAGGACATGATCGAGGTGCACGTTGGTGCGGATGCCGGTGTAAAGCACGATCCCCAGACCGAACATGCCCGAAAAGACCACCCCCATCACCGTATCCTGCCTGACCCGGCTGTTATCGGCCAGATAGCCGGTCAGCAGCGCGGTGAACATGCCGGCGCAGAAGGCACCGACGATCAGCGGAATACCGGCGACATAGGCCAGCACCACCCCGGGCAGGATCGCGTGGCTGACCGCATCGCCCATCAGCGCCCAGCCCTTGAGCACCAGAAAGCACGACAGCAGCGCCGTCGGGATGGCGACGATGGCGCAGATCAGAAACGCGTTCTGCATGAAAGCGAACTGGAACGGCATCAGAAGCGTCTCGATCATGGCGCCAGACCCTCGGCGCGCAGCGCTGCGGCGGCCTTGCGCCGCGCCGCGAGCAGTCCGTGTTTCGGCGCCCAGACAAAGGCGGCAAGAAATACCAGCGTTTGCAGGACGACGATGATCCCCCCGGTCGCACCGTCGAGGAAATAGCTCAGGTAGGCACCGACGAAGCTGGTGGTGCAGCCGATCACGACAGACAGCGCTATAAGGCGCGGGAAACGGTCGCACAGCAGATAGGCGGTGGCGCCCGGCGTCACCACCATCGCGATTACCAGGAACGCACCCACCGTCTGCATCGCCGCGACAACCGAGGCTGACAGCAGCATGAAGAAGACCACCCGAAGCAGGCCGGGGTGCAGCCCGATCGAACGGGCATGGTTTTCATCAAAGAAAACGACCATCAGGTCCTTCCACTTTGCCAGCAGGACGGCAAGCGAAACGAAGCCGATCAGCGCCAGTTGCAGCGTGTCACCGGGCGAGATCGCCAGGATGTTGCCCATGGTGATGGTCTGGACCGAAATGGCCACCGGGTTGACCGACACCATGAACAGCCCCAGACCGAAGAAGCCGGTGAATATCAGCCCGATGATCACGTCGATCTTCAGCCCGGTCCGGTCGGAGAGAAACAGCATCGCCCCGGCCGCCAGCCCGCCCGAGATGAAGGCGCCGAGCGCAAAAGGCAGACCCAGCATGTAGGCGCCCGCCACCCCGGGCACGACCGAATGCGAAAGCGCGTCGCCGATCAGCGACCAGCCCTTGAGCATCAGATAGGCCGACAGGAAGGCGCAGACCCCGCCGACCAGCGCCGAAACCCACATGGCATTGGTCATGTAGGCGTAGCCGAAGGGTTCGAGCAGGATCATTCCTCGCCCTCCCGGACGGTCTGGTCGCCATACTGGACCAGCGGACGTTCATCGTCGCTGTAGATTGTCAGGCCCCTCGGGTCGTCGTCGTCGTGAAGCTGGTCGCCGGTCAGGGTGAAATGGCGCAGCACGCCGCCGAATGCGGCTTGCAGATTCTCGCGGGTAAAGGTGGTTTCGGTCGGGCCATAGGCCAGCACGGTTCCCTTGACCAGAACCGTCCGGTCGCAGAACTCGGGCACCGAGCCGAGGTTGTGGGTGGAGACCAGCATCACCCGCCCTTCGGCACGCAATTCGCGCAGCAGCGCGATGATCTGCTCCTCGGTCCTGACATCGACGCCGGTGAAGGGCTCGTCGAGCAGGATCACCTGTCCGTCCTGCGCCAGTGCCCGGGCAAGGAAGACGCGCTTTTTCTGCCCGCCCGACAGTTCGCCGATCTGGCGGCGGCGCAGATCGCCCATGCCGACGCGGTCGAGCGCGGCATCGACCATGGCCCGGTCCACGGCCCCGGGGCGCCGCAGGAAACCCATATGGCCGTAACGGCCCATCATCACCACGTCTTCCACCAGCACCGGAAAGGACCAGTCGACCTCTTCCGCCTGGGGGACGTAGGAGACGAGGTTACGGCCAAGCGCATCCTTCACGCCTGTGCCGAGCAGACGAATCTCGCCCCGGGCGACCGGCACGAAACCCATGATCGCCTTGAAAAGCGTCGATTTTCCCGAGCCGTTGACGCCGACCAGCGCCGCCACGGTTCCGCGCGGGATCTCGAAACTGGCATTGCGGAGCGCGGTGTGGCCGTTGCGATAGGTGACCGTCACATCGCAGACGGAAATTCCGGGCTGCGCTGCCACCCCCGCGCCGTTTCCTGTCGCCCTCGCCGGTTGGTCTGGCATCCGTTTCCCGTCCTCGCGCCGTAATCCCGCCGCCCTCAGTCCGTGCCCTCGGCCAGCCCCGCCGCTATGGTTCCGATCGTCACCCGCAACAGATCAAGGTAGCTCGGAACCGGCCCGCCGGGCTCCGACAGGCTGTCAACGTAGAGCACTCCACCATAGGCCGCCCCGGTTTCGCGCGCCACCTGTTCGGCTGGCGACTGGTTGACCGTGCTTTCGCAGAATACCACGGGGATCCGGTGTTCCTCCACCCCGTCGATCACTGCCCGCACCTGCTGCGGCGTGCCGGTCTGGTCGGCGTTCATCGGCCAGAGATACAATTCGCGCAGGCCCAGATCGCGCGCGAGATAGCTGAACGCGCCCTCGCAGGTAACCAGCCAGCGCCTGTCATCCGGAATTTCCGCGATCGAGGCGCGCAGCGGTTCGATCGCGGCACGAAGCCGATCCTTGTAGGCCGCCGCATTCGCACGATAGATCGCGGCATTGTCCGGATCGTGTTCGGACAATGCGGCGGTGATGTTGTCGATATAGACCATCGCGTTTTCCAGCCCCATCCACGCATGCGGGTTCGGCTTGCCTTCGTAGGCGCCGACCGCAACGGGAATCGGGTCGATACCCTCTGACAGGGTGGCCGAGGGGACCGGCCCTAGGTTTTCGAGAAACTGCTCGAACCAGCGTTCCAGATCGAGCCCGTTCCACAGGATCAGGTCGGCATCGTGGGCGCGCACGATGTCTCGTGGCGTCGGCTCGTAGCCATGAATCTCGGCCCCCGGCTTGGTGACCGAGACAACCTCGGCCGCATCGCCCGCAACAATCTGCGCCATGTCGGCAAGCACGGTGAAGGTGGTGACCACCTTCAGCCTGTCTGTATCGGCCGGGGCCGGCAGTCCCGCCAGGCCGGACATCGCCGCCACGGCGGCGATGCGATGAAAAGATGAAACCATGATGCCGTTCTTCCAGTTCCGGAGATCCCTTACATGTAAATGAGAACCATTCGCAATTGTCAAGATGCATGTACGCCTGCGGCGCCGCCACGTCTCATCCGGTATTGCGCAGCCCCGATGCGACCCCGTTGATCGAAAGCAGAATACCGCGCCGGGTCTTTTCGCTTATCTCCCCCGATCCGGCCAGCCGGGTCTTTTTCAGAAGCTCCACCTGCATGTGGTTCAGCGGGTCGAGATAGGGCGTGCGATGCCGCAGCTTTGCCTTGGCCTCGCCCGACTGGTTGCGCTCGACCGGCGAGGTGCCGGTAATCATTTCCAGCGCGCGCACGGTCGCCTCCCATTCCGCGACGATCCGGCCGAATATCCGGTCGCGGATTTCGCGATTCTCGCACAGATCGGCGTATTGGGCAGCCATCGCCATGTCGCTCTTACCGATCATCAGGTCGATCTTCGAAACCATCGCGTGAAAGAACGGCCATTTCCTGTAAAGCGCGGCGAGCCCCGCCCCCTCGGGATCGTCCGACGCCGCGCACCACCCCGCGACCGCCGAGCCGAAACCGTACCAGGCCGGCAGCATGATCCGGCATTGCGCCCAGGAGAATACCCACGGAATGGCCCGGAGCGACGATATCTCGCGTGTCTTGCTGCGCGATGCGGGCCGCGACCCGATGTTGAGCGATGCGATCTCGCTGATCACGGTCGAGGACCAGAAGAACTCCTCGAAACCGTCGGTCTCGAAGACGAGGCCGCGATAGGCGCGGAAGGCATGGTCGGACATCAGATCCATGATCGCCGAATATTCGTCGGGCGCCTCCCCGGCCTGGGGCATCAGAGTGGCCTCGAGTGTTGCCGAAACCAGCGTTTCGAGATGGGCATAGCCGATCTCGGCGTGGGAGTAGCGCGACGAGATGACCTCGCCCTGTTCGGTCAGCCGGATCTGACCGTCCACCGCGCCCGGCGGCTGGGCGATGATTGCCTCGCGCAGCGGTCCGCCGCCGCGACCGATCGAACCGCCCCGGCCGTGGAACAGTCTCAGGCGCAGTTTCTGCTCGCCAAACAGCACGACCAGCGCGCGTTCGGCCTTGTAAAGCTCCCAGCCCGAGGTGACGAGCCCGCCGTCCTTGTTGCTGTCCGAATAGCCGAGCATGATTTCCTGCACATCGTCCTGCGCGGCAACGATGCGGCGGTATTCCGCCATCTCGAACAGCGCGCGCATGATACCCGGCCCGTCGCGCAGGTCGGCGATGGTTTCGAACAGCGGCACGATGGCGATGCTACAGCGCCCGTCGAGCGACAGCAGCCCCGCCTGCTTGAGCAGCACGCACAGCTCCAGCACGTCCGAAACCGACTGCGCGTTCGAAATGATCGAGGTCACGACAGCGCGGGGACCGAACCTGTCGATGACCTCCTTCGCGGCGCGGAACACCGCCAGTTCGGCGGCTGTCTGTTCCGAATACTCCCAGAACGGCCGGATGAGCGACCGGGGCGAGTTCAACTCGCGGCGCAGGATTTCGATCCGCGCCGCCTCGTCCATTGCCTTATAGCCGGTTCCAGGGGCAATCGCCTCGAACAGTTCCGCCACCGTGGCGCCGTGCACCGACGAGTTCTGACGCAGATCGACGCTGGCAAGATGAAAGCCGAAACTGCGCACCTTGCGCCTGAGGTCGAGCACGCGTCCGTCGGCGATCGCATGGGCCTGATGCGATCTGAGCGACCGGTCGATCACGTCGAGATCGGCAAGAAAATCTTCGGCCATGTCATAGGGTATACCCAGCGGGGTGGGTCTGGGAACCGGCGCGCCGGGGTCGATTCCGGCCAGGGTCGCGGCCAGCCGCGAATAGATGCCGATCAGCGCCCGCCGATAGGGTTCGTCCTGCCGGTGCTCGGAAGTGTCGGGCGAGGCGGCGGCCAGTTCCTCAAGCTCGGCGTTCACCCGCACGACGCGGGTGGATATCGACAGTTCGCGGCCCAGCAGATGCACCTCTGTCAGATAATGGCGTACAGCATGTCCGGCCTGAAGGCGGAAACAGTCGCGCAGGATCTGGTCGGTCACGAAGGGGTTGCCGTCCCGGTCGCCACCAATCCAGCTCCCGATGCGCAGGAATGCGGGAAAATCCTGACCGAAGGTGGTTTCGGGCAGCGCGGTGCGCAACGTATCCTGCAGGCGCGGCACCGCATGGAAGAACGTATGGTCGTAATAGCCGAGGCTGTTTCGGATCTCGTCGATGACACTCAGCTTGGTGCGGCGCAGAAGATGGGTTTGCCAGAGCGTCTCGACCTCGCGCTCGATACCCTTCTCGATCCCGGCGCAGTCGAGCCCGACACGCCGCGCCCGGCTGCGTTCGTCGAGCAGTTGCGAGATTGCGAATTCCGACCGCATGGTGCTCTGGCGACGGATCTCGGTCGGGTGCGCGGTCAGGATGGGGCTGACCAGCGCGCTGCGAAAAAACGCAGCGATCTGCCTGTCGGAATGCCCGTTGAGCCGCGCCGCATCGATGGTCGCCTGCAGCGTGTCGTTGGCGCTGCTGCGCTGGTCGATCAGGATCTGTTCGTCCTGCGCGATATTGAGCAGGTGCAGGAAATAGGTGAAGGCACGCAGCGCCTGCACAGTCAGGTCCTCGGGCAGGGCGGCGATCATCTCGTGCAGCCGGCGATAGGCTGCTTCCTCGCCGGTGCGATGCAGCTCGACCGAGGCGCGGCGGATTTCCTCGACCGTGTCGAAGGCAAGCCCACCCTCCTGCGCGCGCAGGACATTGCCCAGAATCCGGCCCAGATAGCGGATGTTCTCTTCGTCTTCGCCCGGTTGCACAGGTGTCTGAATTGCCATCGTTCCCGCCGCCCGCCGGGGCGGCCTTCTGCTGTTGCGCTCAGCCCGTTGCTTCCAACATTCGGAACGGGATGTCACGGGGGCCGACGCGAAAGAGGTCGAAAAGCTCACGGTTATTCAAAGCGCGCGAGGCCCGGGCGTTCACCGCGGGTGTCGCCCGAAATCCGGGCGACACGTGCTGTCCGGCCAATGCGTCAATGGCTGTGACGCGGGGTCTTGCCGTGGGCGATGTCGCGATAACTGTCGGCGCCGTCGAGGATCATGCCCTCGCTGAAGGGGCGGACCTCCTTGCGGAAAAGGGCCTGCCAGGGCGTCTGGCTTTCAGGCACCCTGAATCCGCCCGCCGCCCCGAGCGCGCCGCGCCGCGCGGCGATTTCCGCCGCATCGAGCAGAACGGTCACCGTCCGCGCACCCAGATCGACGCGCAGCCTGTCGCCGTCGCGCAGGATCGCAAGATTGCCGCCATCGGCCGCCTCGGGCGAGGCGTTGAGAATCGAGGCCGAACCCGATGTGCCCGACTGGCGCCCGTCGCCGATACAGGGCAGCGTATGCACACCCTCACGGATCAGGTAGGCGGGCGGGCGCATGTTCACCACTTCCGCCCCGCCCGGATAGCCCCTGGGCCCGGCGCCGCGCATCACCAGGATGCTGTCGGGTGTGATGGCGAGCGCGGGATCGTCGATGCGTGCGTGGAAATCCTCCGGTCCGTCGAAAACGAAGACCGGTCCCTCGAACGCATCCGGATGGTCGGGGTCCGACAGGTACCTGCCGCGGAACTCGTCGTCGATCACCGAGGTTTTCATGATCGCCGTGTCGAAGACATTCCCCGTCATGTTCAGGAACCCGGCATTCGCGGTTAGCGGGGTGCCGACCGGCCGGATCACCTCGTCGTTTTCGACCCCGGCCGCTTCGTAGAGGCTGGCGAAACTGCGTGCAGTGACAGTGACCGCGCCGGGATGGGGGATCAGGCCGGCGCGCAGCAACTCGCCGATCACTGCCGGCAAACCGCCGGCAAGGTGGAAATCCTCACTCAGATAGGCTCCAGCGGGCTGGACATTGGCCAGAAGCGGCACGCGATAGCCGACCGTCTCCCAGTCCGCGTTGGACAGTTCCAGCCCCAGATGCCGGGCGATCGCATTCAGATGGATCGGCGCATTGGTCGAGCCGCCGATGGCCGAGTTGACGACAATGGCATTTTCGAAGGCGGCACGGGTCATCACGTCCGATGGCTTGAGATCCTCGTGCACCATTTCGACAATGCGTTTGCCCGTGGCATGAGCCATCTGCCCGCGTTCGCGATAAGGTGCCGGAATCGAGGCCGAGCCGGGCAGCTGCATCCCCAGCGCCTCGGCCAGGCTGTTCATGGTCGATGCCGTGCCCATCGTGTTGCAATAGCCGACCGACGGGGCCGAGGACGCGGCCATCTGCATGAACTGCTCGGTATCGATCTGGCCGGTTGCCAGCAACTGACGCCCCTCCCAGATCACCGAGCCAGAGCCGGCACGCTTGCCCTTGTACCAGCCGTTCAGCATCGGCCCGACGGAGAAGGCGATGGCGGGGATGTTGACAGTCGCCGCCGCCATGAGCAGCGCCGGCGTGGTCTTGTCGCAACCGATGTTCAGGACAACGCCGTCGATCGGGTAGCCGTGAAGCGCCTCGACCAGCCCGAGATAGGCAAGGTTGCGGTCGAGCATCGCGGTCGGGCGTTTGCCGGTCTCCTGTATTGGATGCACCGGAATCTCGAGCGCGACACCGCCGGCATCGCGGATGCCGTCGCGGACCCGCTTGGTCAGTTCCATATGGTGCCGGTTGCAGGGGGACAGATCCGAACCCGTCTGGGCGATACCGATGATCGGTCGCCCCGAGCGCAACTCGTCGAGCGTGAGCCCGTAGTTCAGATAGCGCTCGACATAGAGCGCAGTCATTTCCGGATCGTTCAGATCGTTGAACCACGCCTCCGAGCGGAGCGTCCTGCGGGTGGCAGCGTCGGTCATGGAAACCTCCTGAGATCGGCAACCGGACGACACCGAGCCTGGCGGCTCAGTGCCCGGTAAGGCCGGGGAACATGATGAGAAGGGCAAGCGCCAGGATTTGCATCCCGATGAACGGTATCAGAGAGCGGAAGATGTCGCCCAGCGAAATTTCGTCCGGCACCACAGACTTCAGATAGAATGCCGCAGGCCCGAAGGGAGGCGACAGGAAGCTGACCTGCATGTTCATGGCGAAAACGACACCGAACCAGACCGGATCGTATCCCAGGTCCTTCACGATGGGCACGAAGATCGGCATGCAGAGCAGCGCGATACCCACCCAGTCGAGGAACATGCCGAGCACGAAGAGGATCGCCATCATGAACAGGATGACAACGATCGGTTCTTCGGACACGCCCTGAATCAGGGCCGAGACGAACTTGATCCCGCCCATCAGGTTGAACACGCCGACCAGCGCCGACGCGCCGATGCCGATCCAGACGATCATGCCAACCGTGCGCAGGGTCTGGCCCGCCGCCCCCATGAGCAGCTTGCGTGAAAACTCACCGCGAATCATTGTCGAAAGCGTTACGCCCACCACGCCAATGGCCGAGGCCTCCGTCACCGACGCGATGCCGCCGTAGATCGAGCCCAACACGAAGATCACCACCAGAATCGGCAGGAAAAGCCCCTTCAGCAGCCTCAGCTTTTCACCTGTCGACATCTCCTCGGGGTCGGCGACAGGGGCAAGGGCGGGGTTGGTGTAGGCGCGAAACAGGATATAGGTGGCGTAGAACAGGGCCAGCATGAAACCGGGCACGAAGGCCGAGGTAAAAAGCTCGCCGATCGAGACGTTGGCCGTCAGCCCGTAGATGATGAGCACGATCGACGGCGGCACCATCGTTCCCAGCGCGCCACCGGCGCAGCAGACACCAATGGCGAGGTTCTTGTCGTAACCGAGCCTCAGCATCTGCGGCAGCGCCAGCAGGCCGAGAAGAACCACCTCGCCGCCGATGATGCCCGACATGGCAGCCAGCACGATGGCCACCAGCAGCGTCTGGATGGCAACGCCGCCGCGGATACGGCCCGCCAGAACCTTCATCGCGTCGAACAGGTCGCGCGCGATGCCCGAGCGGTCGAGGATCGCCGCCATCAGCACGAACATCGGCACCGCAACGAAGACGAAGGAGTTGACGAAGCTGAAGATCCGGCTGGTGATCAGCGGCAGGGCGGTGGGCCCGAACCAGCCCAGCGCGAAGATGAGCGCGACCAGAAGCGTGACGAAGGCAAGCGGCATGCCCGTCAGCAGCAGCAGCAGCAGCATGGCGAACATCAGGACCGTGGCCCCTTCGATTCCGAGGGACTGAAGATCGGGCAGGAACGAGAAATCCATCACTCGGCAACCTTGCGCTTGGCGTAGTTGATCGCGAGCACCAGGAACTGGACGGCCATGACGATCAGAACGATGAACAGAAAGACCTTGAGCAGCCCGGGGAACGGCGGGTTCCAGGCGCTGCCGCTGGTTTCGATGTGAACTTCGCCGTTGGGAGCCCAGACTGCGCGCTTCACGCTCTGCCATGCGGCCCAGGCAAAGAACGCACAGGAAACCATGCAGGTGAGGGAGATCACGACATCGAAGGCGCGGCGGATCCGGGGCCGGAAGTGGTCGTAGAACAGAACCACCCGGATATGCCGGTTGAGCGCCGCAACGTAGAGCCCGCCATATATGAAGGCGCAGGCATTGATGAAGACCACCGTCTCATGCGCCCAGATCGTCGGTGCGTTGAACAGGTAGCGCATGATCACTTCGAAAAAGAGGATGGCGGCGGAAATCAGGATCCCCACCGAGAACACGATCCCCAGATGCACCACGATCCTGCCGAGTTCACCGGCCTCGGGGACGGCACGATCGGGTTTCTGTTGCTCAAGTTCGTGCTGTTCGAATGCGTCGGATGGATCTGCCATGGCCCTTCCCTCCCGAACCATATGTCGGTAACGGCCCCTCCCGGGCGTCCGGAAGGACCCGCGCGCTTCGGCGATCAGTCGGCGAGCAGGCCGTTCGCCGCGAGATAGCCGATCAGCAGGTCATAGACCTTCTGCGAGTTGGACGAGGCCCGGGCGGCTTCTTCCCACTGGGTCTTGGCGATCGAGCGGAACCTGGCGCGCTCTTCGTCTGCCCAGTCGTGGACTGTCACTTCGCCGCCTGCGGTCGCCTCTTCGGCAGCTGCAAGGTCCCGCTCCAATACGGTGGAGGCCTGATAGGCGGCGAATTCGCGGACGCTTTCGGTCAGGGCCGCCTTCATGTCGTCGGGCAGCGAATCCCAGGTCGTCTTGTTGATGCTGACCTCGATCAGCGGCATCGAGTGGAAGCCGGGGAAGACCGGGTGATGCGCGATATCGTGCAGGCCCTGCGCCTGATTGGTCGAAAACGTGTTGTAGTCCGCGGCATCGATCACGCCCTTGTCGAGCGCGGTGAACACCTCAGACCCCGGCAGGTTGACCGGTGCGGCGCCAGCGGCGGCAAATACCTTCTGCACCATGCCTTCGGGCGCCCGCACCTTGAGCCCCTTCAGGTCGTCCACACCATCAAGCGGCACCTTGGACACGAAGGCTTCCAGCCCCGGGGTCGTGGCGCCGATGAAGTGCAGCCCGTAGGGTTCGAGCATCTCGTTCATCAGGTCGTTACCGCCGCCGTTGTTCATGAAGTCGAACATCTGCTGCGGCGAGGACCACGCCCCCACCGGGTTGGCGATCAGGCCAAAGGCAGGCTCCTTTCCGGCGAAATAGGACGTGTCGGTGAAATGCCCGTCGATGATGCCGGCCGCGACAGCATCCTGCGTTTCGCTGTGGGCAACGATGGTTTCGACCGGCAGCATCTCGACCTCGATCATGCCGCCGGATTTTTCCTTCACCATGTCCGCCCATTCCCTTTGCAGGATAAAGTTGGTGTTGCCGGCCGGATCGGACGACTGGAAGCGGAACGAATACTCCTGCGCCATGGCCGTCACTGTCATGGCACCAAGGGCCACACCGCCGAACATCACCGCGCGAATGCCTGAAGTCATGCTGTTCTTCTCCTCCACTGATTCGTTCTGGCGCCCGACAGTCCGCCTTGATGTGGATCGCCATCTGCGCAGTTTGATTAATGATTGCGTTGTCATTCGTCAAATGCTGAAATAGTCGCAGCAACCCGACGATGACAAACCGGCAAATAGCCATGAGTGAAGAGAGAAAAGGCGATATTGTGCGCCCGACCCTTGCGGATGTGGCCCATGAAGCAGATGTCAGCGCAATCACGGTTTCGAGGACGATCCGGCAACCTCATATCGTTGCCGAAAAATCGCGCCGCAGGGTCGAGGCCGCTATCGAGAAACTCGGTTACATTCCCGATGCCGCGGCATCGGCGCTTGCCTCACGGACATCCTCAATGATCGGCCTGCTGGTACCCTCCCTGACCAACAACGTCTTCACCGATGTTCTGCGTGGCGTCTACGAAGTGGTTGAAGGTAGCCGATATTTCGTTCAGATTGCCAATTCCCGATACAGCGCGCTGAAAGAGGAAACGCTTGTCCGTGCCTTCCTGCGCCAGAGGCCGGCAGGGCTGATCGTGGCCGGTTTCGATCAGACCGATCGCGGTCGCGATATGCTGAACGGTGCGGCCTGCCCGGTGGTACAGGTGCTGGAGCACGGCCCCGAACCTGTCGACATGGCGGTTGGGTTTCATCACGCCGAGGCTGCGGCATTGGCCACGCGGCATCTGCTCGACAGCGGCTATCGCCGGCCGGGCTTTCTGGCGGCAAGAATGGACCCCCGGACGCAGCGCCGGATGCGGGGATTCGAGCGAACCTGCCGCGATGCCGGCGCGTTGGATGCGCGCCGTATCGTGACCACCCACCAGGCCTCGACAGTCGGACTGGGCAGACAACTTCTCGAACTGCTGCTTTGCCAGGCTCCCGAGACCGATGCAATCTTCTGCGCCAACGACGACCTTGCCGTCGGCGCCCTGATGGAAGCGAAGCGACGGCGAATCCGGGTGCCCGAAGACCTGGGCATTTGCGGGTTCAACGACCTGGAAATGACACGGCACATGTATCCCGCGATCACCTCGGTTGCGACGCCGCGGTTCGAAACCGGGCGCCAGGCGGCAACGATGCTGCTTGAGGAAATCGCCGAACCCGGTTCGGTCGGGCGGCGCAATCGCGATCTGGGTGTCGAGTTGATGGTGCGGGAATCGACGATGCGACCACCGGGTCCGCAACCGGCCGCCGAAACGCATGCGGAAGGCAAGGCGCCCTGAGCGCGATATCCGCCGACGGTGCGCGCCCAACTCGCCGCCCGCACCGCTGCCGGAAACGCCGCGCCAAACATGATCCAAAAATCATGGCCGGCATGCAAACTTGACCGAAGTCAAAGAAGTAATTCTGTCGGATATGTATCCGGGTGCAACTCAAATTGTCGGGTTTCCGGCTGCGATTCGCGACATGTCGGTGGAGGCAGGATCATGAGCCTGAACGGATTGCCCCTTGCCCTGGCCTCGACCGGTCAGCGTGTCGAAGTGACGGCAATCGCCGGCGGGCGCGAGATTCGCAAGCGGCTTTGCGATCTGGGGCTGACGACCGGCAAGTGCCTGGAGGTTCTCCAGAAGCATGGCGGCGGCCCGATGGTGGTCGCGCTTGGTGAAAGCCGGTTTGCGCTGGGAGCCGGCATGGCCGAAAAGGTACTGGTCATTCCGCAAATCCAGTCCGTTCCGCCCGGTTCCCGCCACAAACCCGGACAATCCCGCCGTGGCTGGTTCGGCTGATACCGGCTGCCATTGCAGCCCCGCACCGAAGATACGGAAAACGGCCGGCGCGCCAGAACTGACCTTTGCGATTGTCGGCAACCCGAACTGCGGCAAGACCACGGTCTTCAACGCGCTGACCGGCGGCCATCAGCACACCGGCAACTGGGCCGGCGTGACGGTGGAGAAGAAGGTAGGGCGGTTCGCCCACGGCGGACGGCAGGTGGAACTGGTCGACCTGCCCGGCGTCTATTCGCTGACCGTGGCCGGGGGCAACAGTTCGCTCGACGAAAGACTGGCGCGCGATTACATCGTGTCGGCCAAACCCGATCTGCTGATCGACCTGATCGACGCCTCCAATCTTGAGCGGAACCTCTATCTGACCGTCCAGTTGCTCGAGATGGGCACGCCGATGATGGTCGCTCTCAACATGATGGACGTGGCACGCGCCCGCAGCATCGAGATCGACATGGCCCGGCTTTCGCATCATCTGGGCTGTCCGGTGGTGCCGCTGGTGGCCGCCACGGGCAAAGGGCTCGACCGGCTGAGGGATGTCGCCGTTGCCGAGGCCGAACGCGGCGCCCCCCCGGATTGCGATGTCGAATTCGGGCCCGAAATCGAAACGGCGATCGCCGATCTGACACCGATGATCGCCCGGTCGACCGAAGACGCGTCGCCACGCTGGCTGGCGATCAAGCACCTCGAAGGTGACGAGCTTTGCCCCGGCATGACCGACCCGGCGCTTGCGGCGCCGGTGGCGGCGCGGCGTGCGGCGCTGGAAACCGAACTCGCGGCCGATGTCGATACCGCCGTCGCCTGCGGGCGCTACGATCTGGTCACCCGTATCGCGCGGGGCAGCATGCAGCGGACGAACGAGCTTGGCCGTACCTTCTCGGACCGGCTCGACCGGATCGTGCTCGGCCGCGCACTCGGCTTTCCGCTTTTCCTGCTCGCCGTCTATCTGATGTTCATGTTCACCATCAACATCGGCGGCGCCTTCATCGATTTCTTCGACATCCTCGGTCGGACGCTGTTTGTCGATACGCCGGCGGCGATTCTGAGCGCCATCGGCGCGCCGGACTGGCTGATCACCATCCTCGCCACCGGTATCGGCAGCGGCATCCAGACGGTTGCAACCTTTGTTCCCATTGTCGGGTTTCTGTTCATCGCCCTCTCGGTGCTTGAGGAATCGGGCTATATGGCACGCGCGGCCTTTGTGACCGACCGGCTGATGCGGCGCATCGGCCTGCCCGGCAAGAGCTTCGTCCCGCTGATCGTCGGTTTCGGCTGCAACGTGCCGGCGATCATGGCGGCACGCACACTGGAACGGCGCCGCGACCGCACCATCACCGTCCTGATGACGCCCTTCATGTCCTGCGGCGCCCGGATGCCGGTCTACGCGCTGTTTGCCGCCGCCTTCTTTCCCACCGGCGGGCAGAACCTCGTCTTCCTGCTCTACCTGATCGGTCTGGCGGCTGCCGTCGGCACGGGCTTTCTGCTCAAGACGACCCTGTTGCGCGGCGAAACGGACCCTTTTGTGATGGAGTTGCCCCCCTATCACCTGCCGACCTTGCGCGGCCTTCTGCGCCGCACCTGGGAGCGTTTGCGCGCCTTCGTGATGGATGCGGGAAAGATCATCGTCATGATGGTGGCGGCTCTCGCCTTTCTCAATTCGTGGGGAACCGATGGCAGCTTCGGCCACGAGGACAGCGAAAGCTCCGTCCTGTCCGGGATCGGCCGCGCGGTGACGCCCATCTTCGCGCCGATGGGAATCTCGCAGGAAAACTGGCCCGCCACCGTCGGCATCCTCAGCGGGCTGCTGGCCAAGGAGGCCGTCGTCGGAACCATGAACACCCTTTATTCCGGGCTGTCCGCCGGCGCGCCCGATCCGGAACCGTTCTCGTTCGCCGGTGGCATCCGAGAGGCTTTCTCGACCCTCGGCCCGAACCTGCGCGGCGCCCTGGGCCAGGCGCGCGACCCGATGGGGATCGGTGTCGGCGAGTTGGCCGATCAGCAGGTGGCGGCGGCCGAACAGGAGGTCGACCAGGGCACGTTCGGCCGGCTGGTCACGCTTTTCGACGGACGTATCGGTGCGTTTGCCTATCTGCTGATGGTGCTGCTCTACATGCCCTGTGTGGCGACGCTGGGTGCGATCTGGCGCGAGACCGGGCGCGGCTGGACGCTGTTCGCCGGCGGCTGGACGCTGGGGCTCGGCTATGGTTCGGCGGTCCTGTTTTACCAGGCGGCGACCTTTGCCCGGCATCCCGGCAGTTCGGCACTGTGGATCGCCGGCATCCTTGCCTGCCTTGCCGGGTTTGTCTGGGTGTTGCGGCGCATCGGCGCACGGACGCATCCCGGCCGGATGCCGGTGGCGATGGCCGAATAGGGGCCGCCGATGCTGATGGAGTTGAAAAGCTATCTCGAAACCAACGGTCCGGCGAGCCTTGAGGATATGGCGAACCGTTTCCGCATCGCACCCGACGCCCTGCGCGGCATGCTCGATCACTGGGTGCGGAAGGGCGCCATCGTGCGGAAAAACCTAGCGCCGGCCTGCGGCGGCTGTTCGGTGGGTCATTGCGGCGGTTGCACCAGCGCCGACGCCTTCGAAATATACACTCCCCTTCAGGCCGGGCTGGTATAGGGGTCAGTCCGCGAACGCGGCGGCAAGGTTTTCGGGAAGAGCGAACTCGGCCAGAACGCGGGCGCGCGCATCGGACGACATCTTCCGCGCCGTCTTGAACACGATATCGGCAATCTTCTCGTCGGAATGCCTGGCGGCGAAAGGTGCGAAATACCATTTCAGGAAGACGAAGCAGATCACGTTTTCCAGCGACTGCACCTCGGCATCCCGCTTCAGCCCTTCCTTGCGCAGCATTCGTCCGGCCTCGGCGATCTGCTCTTCCCGATAGCCGGACGCCTTCATGAAGGCCCCTACCCGTTCGGCGTGATGGCGGGCCAGATCGCGCCGCCAGGTCAGGTAGCCGGTTCGTCCCTCGGGATAATCGGTGCGTTTCAGAATCCAGCGCTCGACATGCTGCCCGCGCGCCGCGATCAGCAGCAGGTCGGACGCCTCGGGATAAAGCCGGCGCGCCTCCGCACTCATCCGCTCGCCATAGAGCTGCGCTTCGGGTCGCCCCTCGTCCAGCCTGGGGTCGGCGGCATTCGCCGCATCGATCGCCGCAATCACATCGTCAAGTCTGCTCATGCGCCCGGGCTATCCCAGCCGCCCGCCCCATTCAAGAGCCCGCACTGCGCACTTTGCCGTTTTCCAGACGACCGGCCATGCCTGATATCGGTATTCCCTGACTCACCGCCACTTATCCCCGCGGACTTTTCGGGGCTTGTGCAGTTTCTGCTCCTCTAGAGTCGTTCGCGATCAGGTTGGGGCATAGCCTGCGTTTCGGAGGCAGTTTGCGCTCTCTTTTTTGGCTGATTGCGTCAAGGGCTGTCTTGATCGCATCGCACAAGGTGTCGAAGCACCTTGGGGCGAGGCTGCGGACGATGCATTTGATCTTTGCGAACATCTGTTCGATCGGATTGAGGTCGGGCGAGTATGGCGGAAGGACCCAGTGTTTGTTTCGGGGTGGCCCGACTCCGCCATGTTATGCCGGGGATTGCCCGCAGGTGACGGAGCAGAGCGCCATACACGAGGAGACGGACCATGGGAGGGCGGCTGCGCGTCCAAACGAAAAAGCGCGGGCGGCTGGCGCGTTTCCCAATCACGCCCACGCTTGCCGAAGTCATCGGCGCAACCCCGCCAGGGCAATATTGATCCTGACGAACGCAACCGGGAACCAATTGACCACACATAGGGCTTCAGAGGCCGTCAGACAGTGGTAGGACAAGGTCAAGCTGTCCAAAGACCTTCGGTTGTATGATGCAAGGGGCACAGCCGCCACAATGCTACTAAATGCGGGCCTGTCACTGGCCGAAATCACAAATCACATGGGCTGGTCTGTCCGATACGCGGCGAACGTCATCAAGCATTATGCACGGGTCTCACCCGACGAAACAGACGCCGTTTTGGTCAAACTGGCGCAGTCAAAAAGGGGGGGGCAGCGTGAACAAAACTGTAAACGCACCTGTAAACGGCGCATGGCGCGCAAAGGGTAGTTTGAAGCAAGTCACTGAAAGTAAATGGAGGCGAGTACCGGAATCGAACCGGTGTACACGGATTTGCAATCCGCTGCGTCACCACTCCGCCAACTCGCCGGGGGCATCGTTTCCTTATGGACAAGTGTCAGGGTCGTCAAGGGTCTACCACACCGGCTAACGGTTTCCTGTCCGTGCCTGTTTCGCTTGTCTCAGACAACGATTCCTGTGTTTCGATCATGGTAGGGGCAGTTCATCTTGGACTCGACACGGCTCCGGCGGTGATAATCGCTCCATCGTCGCCAGATAGCGCGGCTCAGATATCTTAAGGCCCGCAGAGCTTCGTTGCGTGCGACGGCGCCCGGGTTCGTCGGCTTCCATGGCTTGGCGGTTTTGCGGGGCGGGATGTCTTTGTTGCACAAATCGGCTGATGATCGGAGTTCCCCATTCCCTGGACAGACCTATAATAACCTTCGAACGGCTGGTTCAGATCGCCAAGCGAGGCAAAGCCCTGCAAGAGTTCCAGATTCTGCACCAGAGCCTTCGGCAATTCCCGCTCGGTGACGATTCCCCAATCCACACCCCGGGCAGACCAACAGCGCCGTTCGATCTCCAGCTTCTCGATGGTGCGCGGCTTGCCCAAGGCATCAGACGGCTTGATCGACCGTGCGATCGTGACGATCCTGCCATCCCGCTCCAGATCGATCACCAGATCGGTGGTCTGGACCAGCGCCACCCGGCTCTTGCTATCGACCGGATGCCGGAACCCGGCCGCTTCGGCGATGCTCTGCGTCTCATCGCGGTCCAGCGGGAACTGCTCGCGGATATCGCGCACGTCATCGCGAAAGTCGTAGATCAGAAAGGCGCAGCGTTCGATATCCGAGAGCAGGTGATGGACGCGCCCGGTAATCACTCCCGAAAGCCGATGCGAGCGACCGCGTGAAGCCACATCCTGCACATTCAGCCAGGGCTGTAGTCGGCGCCCCCCCACGCGCCTCCTTGCAAAAGCACGCGATTCTCGCTTCGTCAAATCCGTAGCACGATCTCGTATCCGTGAGTCCCGGTGACTCGATACGAAATCACACTACCACAGACAGCATTCGACGCCGAACATTATTGGTGGTCGACAGACTATATAGCTTTACGACAAACTACATTGGAACTTCACAACCACCAGATGCCGGGACTGAACACCTACTCCACAGTTACCGATTTGGCCAGGTTCCGTGGTTGATCGACGTCCGTGCCTTTTGCGACGGCCGCGTCGTAGGCGAGGAGTTGCGCCGGCAGGGCGTAGAGGATGGGGGCGAGCTGTGGCGGGACGGCGGGCATGATCATGGTTTGCCAGCAGCCGTCCGAAGCCATGCGGGCGCCTTCGGGATCGGTGATCAGCAGCACCTTTCCGCCGCGCGCCATGACCTCCTGCATGTTCGAGACGGTCTTGTCGAACAATCCGTCGCTCGGCGCCATGACGATTACCGGAACGGTCTTGTCGACCAGCGCGATGGGACCGTGCTTCAGTTCGCCCGATGCGTAGCCTTCGGCGTGAATGTAGCTGATTTCCTTCAGCTTCAGCGCCCCCTCTAGCGCCAGCGGATACATCGCCCCGCGTCCGAGGAACAGCACGTCGCGCGCCTCGGAGATCCCCTTGGCGACCTCGGCGATACGGGCGGATTGCGCGAGGGCGAAATTCATCAGTCCGGGCAGGCGCCGCAGGTTGGCGAGGCTCTCCTCAAGCTCGTCCCGGTAGATATAGCCGCGCTCGAACCCCGCCTTGAGCGCCAGCAGGTGGAGCACCGACAACTGGCAGGTGAACGCCTTGGTCGAGGCGACGCCGATTTCGGCCCCGGCGCAGATCGGCAGCACAACGTCGGATTCGCGGGCGATCGAGCTCTCGGTGACGTTGACAACCGAGGCGATACGGGCGGCCTTGCCCTCGCAATAGCGCAGGGCGGCCAGCGTATCGGCCGTCTCGCCCGACTGGCTGACAAAGATGGCCAGCGTCCGCGGGGCGACCGGCGGTTCGCGGTAGCGGAACTCCGACGCGACGTCGATTTCGACCGGCAGGTGGGCGATCTGCTCGAACCAGTATTTGGCCACGAAACAGGCATAGAAGGCGGTGCCGCAGGCAACCATCTTGATGTGGTCGAACTGGCTGAAATCGATGCCCGGATCGGGAAGCCGGATGTCGCCCGCAGCCAGATAATGGGCCAGCGCCTCGCCCAGAACCGTTGGCTGCTCGTGAATTTCCTTGGCCATAAAATGGCGGTAGCCACCCTTTTCGATCCGGGCGAGGTCGATATGCACCGTCTTGACCGGCCGGTTGACGAGACGGCCGTCCCGATCGCGGATTTCAATCGCACTGCGGCTGAGACAGGCCCAGTCGCCTTCCTCGAGATAGGTGATCCGGTTGGTCAGCGGCGCCAGTGCCATGGCGTCGGAACCGACATAGACCTCTCCCTCGCCATGGCCGATGGCCAGTGGCGAGCCCTTGCGGGCAACGATCATCAGGTCATCTTCGCCCTCGAAGAGGAGCGCCAGCGCATAGGCCCCGCTGAGCCGTTCTATGGCGCGGGCGGCGGCCTCGCAATGCGGCAGCCCCTGATCCAGGTGGTGCTGGACCAGCAGGGCGATGACCTCGGTATCCGTTTCGCTTTCGAAGCACATTCCGGCCGCTTCGAGTTCGCTGCGCAGTTCGCGGAAATTCTCGATGATCCCGTTATGCACCACCGCCACGGTCCGGGCGCGATGCGGATGGGCGTTCTGCACGCTCGGCGCGCCGTGCGTCGCCCAGCGGGTGTGGCCGATGCCCGCCTTGCCGGCCAGCGGTTCGTGGACCAGCAGGTCCGACAGGTTGATCAGCTTGCCCACGGCACGGCGCCGGTCGAGCGCGCCGTCGTTGACGGTGGCGATCCCGGCGCTGTCATAGCCGCGGTATTCGAGCCGCTTGAGGGCTTCGACCAGGATCGGCGCAACCTCGTGATCGCCGAGCACTCCGACAATTCCGCACATCAGGATTTTCCTTCGGCCAGCTTTGCCTTGATGGCGCGCAGGCGGCTCATCAGCCGCCGCGCGAATTCGGGCTTGTTTTCCTGGCGGGGCCGGGCGATGGCCATGGCACCCGCCGGCACGTCCATCGTCACCACGGTTCCCGTCGCCGTCATCGCCTCGTCGCCGATACGCACCGGCGCCACCAGCATCGTATCCGACCCGATGAAGACATCGGCACCGATCTCGGTCCGGTGCTTCATGTGGCCGTCGTAATTGCAGGTGATCGTTCCGGCACCGATATTGCTGCGCGCGCCGATGCCCGCATCGCCGATATAGCTCAGGTGGTTGATCTTGGCGCCCTCCTCCACCTGCGCGTTCTTGACCTCGACAAAATTGCCGACGCGCACGTTTTCGGCCAGTTCCGCGCCGAGGCGCAGGCGGGCATAGGGGCCGACGACCGCCCCGCGCGAGACATGGCAGCCTTCGAGATGGCTGAAGGCGCGGATACGGGCGCCGGTCTCGACCGTCACCCCGGGGCCGAACCAGACATCGGGCTCGACCGTCGCATCGCGCCCGATGGCGGTGTCGTAGCTGAACCAGACGGTATCGGGCGCCTGAAGCGTCACCCCGTTGTCGAGCGCCTCGGCACGGGCGCGCGCCTGAAACGCCGCTTCGGCGGCGGCAAGGTCACGCCGGGAATTCACCCCCATCGTCTCGGCTTCATCGCAGGTGACCGCCGTCGCCGAAAGCCCGCGCCGGCGGGCGATGCCGATGATATCGGTCAGATAGTATTCGCCGGCAGCGTTGTCGTTGCCAACCGCTTCGATCAGGTCGAACAGAAGACCGGCATCGGCGCAGATCACCCCGGAGTTGCACAGCGTGATCGCCCGTTCCGCTGCGGTCGCATCCTTGAACTCGACAATGCGCTCCAGTTCGTCACCGTTCATCACCAGCCGGCCATACCGCCCGGGATCGGCGGCTTCGAACCCCAGCACGACAACCGCATGGCCGTCCCGCGCCTCAAGCATCGACCGAAGCGTTCCGGGCCGGATGAACGGGGTATCGCCGTATAGGACGATCACCTCGCCCTCGAACCCGTCCAGCGCCTCGCGCGCCTGCGCAACCGCGTGGGCCGTGCCGAGCCGTTCGCGCTGAACGACAACCTGCGCCTCGGGGTCGATGTCCCGAACCGACGCTTCGACCGTTTCGGCGCCGTGGCCGGCGACGATCACGGTTTTCCATGGCTCCAGCGCCGCGCCCGAAAGCATGGCGTGATGCAACAGGGAGGTGCCGGCCACCTGATGCAGGACCTTGGGCAGGTCCGATTTCATCCGGGTTCCCTGTCCGGCGGCAAGGATGACAAGACTGGTGGACATGGTGCTGCTCTTTTCTTCTGTCCGGTTCCGTATTACGCGGGGAGCATACCGGCGCAAGAGGCGGCCGGTCACATGCGGTGACACTCTGTAACAGGATTGGGCGCGGCGCGCCCGGGGGCTGCCTTGCGCACGGTTATCTTCGATCTCGACGGAACGCTTGCCGATACCAGCGGCGACCTGATCGCGGCGGCAAACGCCTGTTTCGAAGGGCTTGGCCTCGGCTCGCCGCTCGATCGGGCCGCCGATGCCGCCACGGCCTTTCACGGCGGGCGGGCGATGCTGCAGCTCGGATTCGAACGGCTGAATGCCGCCGATATCGCGCCACTGGTCGAAACGCAGTTTCCCCTGCTGCTGGATCATTACGAGGCGGCGATAGACGTTCACACGCGGCTTTATCCCGGTGCGATCGAGGCGGTGGACAAACTGGCCTCGGCCGGCCACCCGGTCGGCATCTGTACCAACAAGCCCGCATACCTTGCCGAGAAACTGCTGCGGCGGCTTGGGGTGCGCGGTGCCTTCGCCTCGCTGATCGGTGCGGATACGCTACCGGTGCGCAAGCCGGACCCCAGGCCGCTGGCGGCCTCGATCGAACGGGCCGGCGGCTCGGTCCGGCGCGCGGTTCTGGTGGGCGATACCATCACCGACCGGCAAACCGCCCGCGCCGCCGGCATCCCCTGCGTCCTCGTCACTTTCGGGCCGGAAGGGCGCGCCGTCGCAGCGCTCGAACCCGAAGCGCTGCTCGATCGTTTCGGCGATCTGCCGGCGATCGTCGGCGGGCTGCCGGGCTGAGGCTGCGATCAGTATTCCAGCGAAATGGCCGCCGCACTGCTGACGGCAAGCCCGTTTGCGCAATCAGCAGGTCGATCGGTTTCGCCGGCGCAGGCCGAAACCCGTTCGACCATCAGGCGCGAGATATCCTCGCAGCCAATGCCCACAAGGTCGAACTGCTGCACCTTGCTGCGGCCGGCACCGATGCCGCCGAGACGAAAATCCACCTGCCGGTCGAAGGTACCGCCGGCATCGAACACGGCGGTAAGGAGCGAGACATCGACCAGCGCCGGCCCACCTGCGTTGTGCAGCACGAATGTCAGCCGGCATCCGGTTTCGACGGGATCGGCGCGGTTGAGCTCCAGCGCCAGCCCGGCAGGCTGCGCTTCTGCGGGCGACAGCGCGCAGGCACCGGTCAGTGCGGCGGCAAGAACATGGGTGCGGGGCATCGGCTTCGGATCGTCTTGCATCTGGCGGGTGTGATAGTACCCAACGGCGCTAGCATGGCGCGCAGCGGGCGGAAAGCGCCCCGTCGCCCGGTTTTTCCCGGCCGTTGTCGGGATGTGACGGCCGGGAGTATTTCGCACCTGCGGCATTTTTGCATGTGAGCGCAAACTGATGCTGCAACTGCACAATCGCCCGCCCGCGAGCCTTTCATTCAACATACGGTCATGAAAGAGAGTTGGCAGGAGGGGACAAATGCCGATGGGAGGTTCCGGGCGCCTCCGCGTCGTGTCGCGCCGAGGCTCGGACGATGGAAGAGATCATGACCGTACTTACCAATACGCCCTGGGACGAATTGCAGATCGGCATGGAAGCCGAGGTGCGCCGCGTCTGCCGGGCCGACGATTTTTATGTTTTTGCCAATATTACCGGCAACATGAACCCCAAGCACTTTCCCCGCTTCAAGGATCTGGATGGCGCGGCGCTGCAGGAACCGGTGGCGCCGGCGATGTGGGTTTCGACGCTGATTTCCTCGGCGCTCGGCAACAAGCTGCCGGGGCCGGGAACGCTCTACAAGTCACAATGTCTGGAGTTTTTCGAACGTGCCTTTGCCGGCGATGAACTGATCATCCGCGTCAGGGTGACCGAGAAACTGCCGGATCGCGTCGCGCGCTTCGCCTGCCGGGTCGACACGACCGATGGCAAGAAACTGGCCGAGGGCACGGCGGATGTCCATGTGCCCACCGTGCGCATCGACTACCGGGTCGACGACATACCGGGGCTGATCGTCCAGCGGCATATCCATTTCGACGCGCTTCTTTCGGAAGCCGAGCCGCTGCCGCCGATCATGACCGCCGTCGTCGCCCCCGAGACCGAGGATTCGCTGCTGGGGCCGCTGCTGGGCTACGACCATACGCTGATCCACCCGATCCTGATCGGGAGCGCGGCAAGGATACGCGATGCCGCCGGGAAGATCGGGCGCGACATCTCGGGCTTCGATATCATCGACGAGCCGGATCACGCCCGCGCCGCGGCGCTTGGCGTGCGCATGGTCAACGACGGACTGGCGGCGGCGCTGATGAAGGGCAACCTGCATACCGACCTGCTGCTGGGCGAGGTGGTCAAGCGCGACGGCGGGCTGCGCACCGGGCGCCGCCTGTCGCATGTCTTTGTCATGGATGTACCGGGCCTGACCCATCTGCTGCTGATCTCGGACGGTGCGATCAATATCGCGCCCGATCTGGAAACCAAGGTCGATATCACGCAGAACGCGATCGACCTGGCGCATACGCTGGGGATAGCCGAGCCCAAGGTCGGGGTCCTTTCCGCCGTCGAAACCCTGAACCCGAAGATTCAGTCGACGCTCGATGCGGCGGCGCTTTCCAAGATGGCCGAGCGCGGCCAGATCAAGGGCGCGCTGGTTGACGGGCCACTGGCGCTGGACAACGCTGTCAATATTCAGGCCGCACGGACCAAGGGCATCCGGTCGCTGGTTGCCGGGCAGGCCGATATCCTGATCGCGCCGACGCTGGAATCGGCGAACATGCTGGCCAAGGAACTGACCTTCATTGCCCATGCCGAGGCGGGCGGGATCGTCATGGGGGCAAAATGCCCGGTGATCCTGACCAGCCGCGCCGACGACGATCAGGCGCGCCTGGTGTCCTGCGCGGTCGCGGCGCTTTATGCGCACCGCAAACCGCTGACCTGAACGGATATCGGGCCGAACCGGAACCGGCCATCCATCCGGTTCCGCGCACGATGCACTTTTCCGGCAACCGGCCGGACCCATGCGAAAGAACCAGAAGGGGCACAAGATGAAGACGCGTATGCTTGGCGCAAACGGATTCAAGGTCAGCGAGATCGGACTCGGCTGCTGGCAGATCGGCGCCGACTGGGGAACCGGGGTTTCCCGCGATATCGGGGCGGAGATCCTGACCACCGCAGCCAGCCACGGTGTTACCTTCTTCGACACCGCCGATGTCTATGGCAACGGCCGCAGCGAGGACATGATCGGCCAGTTCCTGAAGCACTACGACGATGGCCCGATCCGTGTTGCCACCAAGTTCGGCCGGGGAGTGGGCGTCTATCCCGATGGCTACACCGAAGACGCGCTGCGCCGCAGCGTCGATGCATCGCGCGCACGGCTGGGGGTCGAGGCGCTCGACCTGATCCAACTTCACTGCATCCCGACCGAAGTTCTGCGTGACGGTACGATATTCGACTGGCTGCGCAGGTTGCAGCAGGAGGGTGCGATCCGCCACTTCGGCGCCAGTGTCGAGACCGTCGAGGAGGGCCTGATCTGTCTTGGGCAGGAGGGGTTGCTGTCGCTCCAGGTGATCTTCAACCTGTTCCGCCAGAAACTGGTAACCGACCTGTTCCCGCAGGCCCAGGATAAAGGCGTGGGCATCATCGTCCGCCTGCCGCTGGCCAGCGGTCTGCTCAGCGGCAAGTTCTCCGCCGATACGGTGTTTCCGCAAGACGATCACCGCAACTTCAACCGCGACGGCGCCGCCTTCAACGTGGGCGAGACCTTTGCCGGGCTGCCGTTCGAAAAGGGGGTCGAACTGACCGAGGATCTGCGGACCATGCTGCCCGAGGGAATGACGCTGGCGAAGATGGCACAGCGCTGGATTCTCGATCATCCGGCGGTATCGACGATCATCCCGGGCGCCAGCGCACCCGACCAGATCCTGCGCAATACCGGTGCCTCGGACATGCCGCCGCTGCCAAAGGCGCTGCACGAGAAACTGGCGGCTTTCTATGTCGCGAAGGTCGAGAACAATATCCGCGGCCCCTACTGAGGCCCCGTTGCGATGCGGTCAGCTGGCGGCGGACCCGTCCCCGGCCGCCGCGTTGTCCGACGCCGGCAATGGCGCGCGGTCTTCCCCGTCCGGGCCGCAGAACAGATCGTAGACGACTTCGAGTATCCGGCGCGGCCGGTTGTCGGCGAGCGAATAATAGATCGTCTTGCCGTCTCGGCGCGGCTGGACGAGCCCTTCGAGCCTGAGCCGGCTCAACTGCTGCGAAACGGCGGCCTGCCGGGCCGACAGCAGGCTTTCGAGTTCCGACACCGATTTTTCGCCATTCACCAGGTGACACAATATCATCAGCCGCCCCTCGTGGCTGATCGCCTTGAGGAAACCGGCGGCATCCCGGGCCCGGGTGACGATACGATCCATGTCATCACCCGATGTCCGGTCATCGAACACCGGATGTGCGGTCTCCCGGTCGGAATATGAAAGGCGGTCCATTCGTTCTGCACCCCACTGACGGAGTCGAGAATTGCATCCGAACCGGCTGTTTTCAAGGCAGACCGGCAATGTTGGCGGAAATCGGGCGGCGAAACGGCCCGTCTGTGCGAACGCTGACACTCGCCTGCCGGCGGGCGGCCCTGCGCGAATCGACCGAAAGGCGAACGATTCTCCGGCTTTCAGACCGATCCGGAAACACACCTGTCCTGCGTTCGATCCGGTTATCGGCCGCTATCGCCCCGGCTCGACCTGACCCGGTCGACAGCGTTCCGCCAGCGGGCATGGATTTCGGCGCGCTCCGTCGCGGGTATCGCCGGGGTGAAGGCTTCGCTGGTCCTGTCCCCGGTCAGCGCCGAGGCATCGCAGCCGAGGGATTCGAACGCCATCGTCGCCACGCCGAGCGCGCCGATCTCGGCGACGTCGCGGCGCGTCACCGTCCGGTCGAGAAGATCGGCCTGAAGCTGCATCAGAAAGCCGTTCGCCGAGGCGCCGCCATCGGCCAGCAGGCCATCGAGTCCGCTGCCGACATCGCGTTCCATGGCAAAAAAGACGTCGGCGATCTGCATGGCGATGGCTTCGAAAGTGGCGCGTGCCACATGTGCCGGCGTGCACCCGAGGGTCAGCCCGGCGATGGCGCCCTTGGCGGTATCGTCCCAGTGCGGAGCGCCCAGACCCGAAAACGCGGGCACAACCGTGACACCGTTCGAGTTGCCGACGCTCTGCGCCAGTTCGGACAGGTCCCGTGCGTCGCCGACACCGAGCAGCCCGGCAACATAGGCCGCCGCCTGCGCCGAGATGGTAATGTTGCCCTCAATCGCATAGGCAACCTCGGCGCCGCGCGACCAGGCGATGGTGCCGGACAGCCCGTGGGACGATGGCGTCCGCCCGGGCACCAGCGTCATCAGCGACGAGCCGGTGCCGTAGGTTGCCTTGACGACACCCGGCGCCCTTACCCCGTGGCCATAGAGCGCGGCATGGGAATCGCCCAGCATGGCGAGAATCGGCAATCCGTCCGGCAGGCCGGGCACGCCCCTGGTATGGCCGAAGATGCTGTCCGATGGGCATGGTTCGGGCAGGGCGCTGATCGGCGCGCCGAAAAGCTCGCAAAGCCCGGCATCCCACACCAGCCGTGCGGTATCGAACAACTGGGTGCGCGAGGCGTTGGAATGATCGGTGGCGAAGCGTTCACCCGCGGTCAGGTTCCACAGCAGCCACGTGTCGATGGTTCCCGCCCGGAGCCTGCCCGCGGCCGCCAGACCGGCGGCTTCGGGAACGTTTTCCATCACCCAGCCCAGCTTGCTGGCGGGAAACAGCGGATTGATCGACAGGCCGGTGCGGTCGCTGACCATGGGATCATGGCCCGCCGCCCGCAGGGATTCGGCCGCATCGGCGGTACGCCGGCACTGCCAGAGGATGCAGGGGCCGACGGGCGCACCCGTCTCGCCGTTCCAGACCGCCAGCGTCTCGCGCTGGTTCGAAATGGCAAGCCCGGCGATACCCTCCGCCCCCGCCTGTTCGACGATGCCCGCAATCACATCGAGAACGCTTTGCCAGATGTCCGCAGCCGATTGCTCGGCCCAGCCGGGCCGCGGGTAGCCGGAGGTGCGGGGAACCGAGGCCCTCGCCACGATCCGTCCGTCGCTGTCGATCAGCACCGCCTTGGAATTGGTCGTGCCCTGATCTATGGCCAGTATGCGCGGGGCGATCATCACGCGGCCTTTCTGGCCAGCACCTTGCGCGCGGCATCGGCGATACCGCTCGCGGTCAGCCCGAAACGCTCGAACAGCCATTCGACCGAGCCGGTCGGCACGAAGCCCGGAAACCCGATGAACTCCATCGGCACCGGCGTATTGCGCGCCACCAGTTCCGCCACGGCACCACCGAGCCCGCCGCGAACCGACGCCTCTTCCACCGTCACGATGGCGCCGGTTTCGGCAGCCGACAGGATCGCGGCCTCGTCGAGCGGGTTGATGGTCGAGTGGTTGAGAACGCACGCCGAAATACCCTCGGCGGCGAGTTTTTCCGCCGCATCGGCGGCAAGGTGCGCGGTCGTCCCGCAGGCGACGATGGTCAGGTCGCCCCCCCGACGCAGCACCTCGGCCCGGCCGGGTTCGAAGCTGCGGTTCTCGACCTCGAGCGCGGGCACCGGCATCCGGCTCAGGCGGATGTAGACCGGCCCCTCATGCGCCGCCGCCCATTTGACCGCCTCGGCGGTTTCCCACGGGTCGGCAGGAACGATGACGGTGATGTTGGTCAGCGGCCTGAGCCAGGCGAAATCCTCAATCGAATGGTGGGTCGCGCCAAGCTCGCCATAGGCGATGCCGCTCGACTGGCCGACAAGCTTCACATTGGCGTCGGAATAGGCCACATCGGCCTTGATCTGCTCCAGTGCCCGTCCGGTCAGAAAGCACGAGGCCCCCGACACGAACGGTATCCTGCCACCGTTGGCCAGCCCCGCGCCGCCGCCGACCAGCATCTGTTCGGCGATACCGACATTGACGGTACGTTCGGGGAATTTCTTCTGGAAGCCGTTCAGCTTGGACGATCCGACGCTGTCATTCACCACGACAACGATACGGTCGTCTGCGGCCGCCAGCGCCTCGATCGTTTCGGCAAAGGCGTTGCGGCAATCGAACATCGGGCGGTCTTTCACATCATCGAGGGCCATGGTCACGCCAACTCCTTCATCGCGATCTCGAATTGTTCGGCACTGGGAATGCCATGGTGCCATTTGACGTTGTTTTCCATATAGGAAACGCCCTTGCCCTTGATCGTGTTGGCGATCACGCAAAGCGGCTTCTCGCGGTCGCCGACCGGGCGGCCGAGCACGTCGAGCAACTGGCGGTAATCATGTCCGTCGACCATCTCGACATGCCAGTTGAAGGCTTCCCATTTCCTGTCGAGCGGGTCGAGGCCCGCGGTTTCCTCGGTGCCCGCCCCCTGCTGAAGCCGGTTGCGGTCAACGATCACCGTCAGGTTCCGCAGCTTGCGGTGGCCGCCGGTCATCGCGGCCTCCCAGTTCGAGCCTTCCTGACTCTCGCCGTCGCCGAGCAGCACATAGGTGCGGTAACCGGCACCGGAAATCTGCCCGGCGATGGCGATGCCGGTGCCGACGGGCAGGCCGTGACCGAGCGGGCCGGTATTGGTTTCGATCCCCGGCAGATAGGTCCGGTTCGGGTGGCCGTTCAGCTTCGACAGCGGCTGCATGTAGGTCGAGAGCTGTTCCTCGGGGAAATAGCCCGCTGCGGCGAGCACCGAATAGAACGCGCCCGTACAATGCCCCTTGCTCATGATGAAACGGTCGCGGTCCGGGTTGCGGGGGTCCGCCGGGTCGTAGCGCAACACGCCGAAATAGAGCGTTGCCAGAATGTCGGTTGCCGACAGGTCGCCGCCCGGATGGCCGAGTTGCGCGTCATACACCATGCGGATCAGCCGGCGGCGCATCCACGCCGCCTTGTCGCGGATCGTGTCGAGCTTGCGGTCTTGCGCAATCGGGTTGGTAAGGTCGGTCATTTCGGATCCTCGTCTCGGAGCCGCCGCATCAGCATGCCGGCAGGGTGAGCGTGGGCACGGCGGGTGCGCCGTGATTGTAGATCGGCCAGCGCAGGTAGCGGGTGACGGCCTCGTTCACCACATCGGCGTGGTGGCCGCGCACCATGGCGACGTGATGCTCGAAACCGTTCTGGGTGACAAAGGCCATCAGCTCGCGCAGGCGTTCCACCCGGGTCACCGCGATTCCGCCATCCATCGGAAAGGGATCGTCGGTAAAGTCGCCCTGACCCACATAGGCCTTGAGCGTTCCTGCGCCGTCGTCCGACGAGAGGCGGAAATAGGTCATCGGACCGGGCGCGACCTTGCCCTTGACCGCGCCGAAGCATTTGGCGCGTCCGATGGTTTCACCCAGCACGTCAAGCTCGCCCACTTCCGGGATGACCCCCATGAACTGCTTGGGATAATTGCCGCAATGGGTGCAGACGCACTTGTCCGCCGCATCGCCGTAGTTGTTGTTCCAGTCGAGGATCGCCGAGGGCTGACCGGCGGCCAGCGCCAGCGCATACATGGAGACAGCGCCCATCACGTCCACCTCGCAGGCGGAAGGCATCAGTTCCTCGCCCATCATCGACATGGTGAGGCAGGTGGCGCAGCCGAAATTGTCCTGAAGCGAACGCCAGCACTGGATGGCGGAGGCGTCACATTCGTTCTCGGCGATCCAGCGGTTGACGGCGACGGACCACTTGGCCTGTTTCGCGATCTGCGCGGGCGTAATGTGGGCGGGGATGGTGCCGTAGGCCCTGATGGCGGCGAGTTTCGCGGCAAGGTCCGCGTCGTCATCGGCAATCGCCGAAGCGCTCGCGATGATCTCCGACAGGTCGACCGTGACCACGGTCATGCCGCTGGCCTGAAGCAGCTTTTCAGAGAAGCGCATGGTCTGGAACGGGCTGGTGCGGGCGCCGATGGCGCCGATGCGGGCATTTTTCAGCCCGCGGACGGTGCGGCAGATGCGGGCGAAGCGGTCGAGATCGGCGCCGAATTCCGCGCCGCCGGTATCGCAGGTGTGCAAGGTCGTTTCGGTGAAGGGCACGCCGTATTGATAGAAGTTGTTGGCAACCGACAGCTTGCCGCAGAAGGCGTCGCGGCGGGAATGAACATCGACCTTGTCGATATCGTCGTTGCTTGCCTGAAGCAGGATCGGGACGTTCAGCTTCGCACGGTTGACCAGTTCGGCAACGGCGATCTCGTCGCCGAAATTGGGCAGGCAGATCACCAGCCCGTCGATCTCGTCGCGGTGCCGCGAGAAATGCTCGGCGTAGAGCTTTGCGTCGACGACGGACTGAACAGCGCCGTTGACCGTCGCCTCGAACGGCAGGGTGCTGGCGGCAATTCCCAGCCGTTCCAGATGGGCAAGCGTTTCCTCGCGCGCCGCCCTGCACGGGGCTCCGTTGAAAAACGCCCGGCTGCCGATCACGACACCCAGCGTCACCTTGCGTATTGCGTTCCGCATCATTCATGCTCCTCCGGCCCGAAACCCGCGCACACCCGGCACGGCAGGCCGGTTCGAGCGGATTCCTTTGCTGATCTTTCGTATACTATCGATTGATTGCGTTTGCAATTGAATTATCGCATGAGCGTCTTGAATCCTGACAGGCACGCCTGTCCTGCGATACCTGCCGCCCACGTAGCGCAAACGCCAGAAATTCACCTTTCTCCCTTTGGTTGAATCACTGCGGCAAACAGGTCCACGCCCACCCCGACAAAGTTCACGATTACACTCGCGGCAATCAAAACGCACTCAGTGCTGCTTTTCGGCGCATGCGTATCAAAACAAAAGCAATTGACAAAATTCAAAAGTCAAAGTCTATTTATCGCGGAGGAGCCCCGCATGAACCGGGGACGGCTTTCCACATGGAGGAACTCATGAACATCAAACGCAGACTGCTGGTATCCGCGCTTGCCCTCGGCATGGCCGGCGCCCTGCCGGGCCTTGCCGCGGCAGACGGGCTGATCGCGATCATCACCCCCAGCCACGACAACCCCTTCTTCAAGGCAGAAGCGGTCGGCGCCGAGGCAAAGGCCAGGGAACTGGGCTATGAAACGCTTGTCATGGTCCACGACGACGATGCCAACAAGCAGTCCGAACTGTTCGATTCCGCCATTGCCAGTGGCGCGAAGGCGATCATTCTCGACAATGCCGGCGCGGATGCCACCGTTTCGGCGGTGCAGCGCGCCAAGGACGCGGGCATCCCGTCCTTCCTGATCGACCGCGAGATCACCGCCAGCGGCGTCGCGGTCAGCCAGATCGTTTCGAACAACTATCAGGGCGCGCAACTCGGCGCCGAGGAATTCGTCACCCTGATGGGCGAGGAAGGCAAATACGCCGAACTTCTGGGCCGCGAATCGGATACCAACGCCGGCATCCGCTCCTCGGGTTATCACGACGTGATCGACCAGTATCCCGACATGGAAATGGTCGCCCAGCAATCGGCCAACTGGTCCCAGACCGAAGCCTATACGGTGATGGAGACCATGCTTCAGGCCAACCCCGATCTGAAGGGCGTGATCTCGGGCAACGACACCATGGCCATGGGCGCCTGGGCGGCGCTGAAGGCCGCCGGCCGCGAGGATGTGATCGTGGTCGGTTTCGACGGCTCCAACGACGTGCGCGATTCGATCATCGAAGGCGGCATCAGGGCCACGGTGCTGCAGCCGGCCTATCGCCAAGCGCAACTCGCGGTCGAGCAGGCGGACAAGTACCTGACCACCGGCTCGACGGGCATGGAGGAAAAGCAGTTGATGGATTGTATCCTCATCAACGGCGACAACGCCTCCAAGCTTGAAACGTTTGCGCTGGCCGACTGACGGCTTCAGCCACCCGGCCCGGCGCGTTGCTCCCCTTTGCGCCGGGCCACCTTTTCGCGGATCGCCGACCTCGCCCGGCACCGCACCACCCCGTTTCGCAAAGGTTCGACATGACCCGGACCCTGATGACGGCCGCCTGCATCGTGGCGCTTCTGCCCATGGTCGCCGGCTGCAAGATCGTAAAGAACCCCGACCCGGACGACACCGAACATGCCGCCGCCAACATGACCGACGACGAGCGCATGGCGGCGCTGGCAGCCGAAACCTACGAGCCGAAACTGCTGCCCTACATGGACGAAAAGGCGCAGGACATCGGCGCGGTGATCGCGGCCGTCGCGCAGGACCTCGATGCGGCGGGCGAAAGCCTCGGCATCCCGAAATCGAGCGAAGGCAGCCCGTGGAACTTCGTCGCCACCGGCAATGGCACCGTGGTCGCCTCGAAGCGCGACTCGCGTGCCGCCACGCTCGACGTGGATATCGACGGTGACAATGCCGCCGATCTGGCGATCCAGCTTGGCCCTGTCGTCAAGGGAACCGCCCTGCGCGACGCAACCACTTTCTACGTCTTCACCGACTTCCGCGACCAGATCGAATTCGCCAAGCTCGGGCGGGCACTGAACGACGCGGCCAGCGCTGCCATCGATATCCCCGAGGGCGACCTGATCGGCGCCACGGTCGCCTTCACCGGCGCCTTCAGCCTGCCGAAACAGGGCGACAGGATATTGCTGGTACCGGTCCGGCTTTCGGCCGGCGGAGGCCAGTGATGGACACGCAGGAGGTTGGTCTGACGATCCGCAACGGGATCAAGGTCTATCCCGGTACGGTCGCGCTGAAGAACGTCGATTTCGACCTGCACATGGGGGCGGTCAACGTGCTGGTGGGAGAGAACGGCGCCGGAAAATCGACGATGATGAAGATCGTCGCCGGGGTCGAGCCACTGACCAGCGGCAGGATGGAACTGTTCGGCAAGCCCGTCGTCTTTCACAACAAGAACCAGGCCGAAGCGGCGGGCATCGGCATCGTGTTTCAGGAACTGAACCTGTTTCCCAACATGACGGTGGCCGAAAACATCTTCATCGGCCGCGAAAAGACCAGGGGCGGCATAGATATCGACCAGACCTACGAGCGCGAGGAGACCAGAAAGCTGCTGGCGCGGCTCGAACACGAGAGCATCGACCCCGACACGCCGCTGGGCGACCTGCGGATCGGTCAGCAGCAGATCGTCGAGATCGCGAAGAGCCTCGCCCAGGATGCGCGCATCCTGATCCTCGACGAGCCGACATCAGCGCTGTCTGCGGCCGAGGTCGAGATCCTGTTCCGCGTGATCCGCGACCTCAAGGCGCACGGGGTGGGTATCGTCTATATCTCGCACCGGCTCGAGGAACTGGTGCGCATCGGCGACTACATCACCGTGCTGCGCGACGGCAGGATCACCGGCGCGCGCAGCATGGAGGGGATCGACGTCGGCTGGATCGTGCGCAACATGATCGGCGGCGCGTCGAAGGATTTCCCCAAGACCGAGGTGCTGGAATTCGGTCCCGAGGTCTTCCGCGCCGAGAACATCACCCTGCCACGGCCGGGCGGCGGCTATACCGTCGATCATGTGTCGCTGTCGGTCCGGGCGGGTGAAATCCTCGGCGTCTACGGGCTCATGGGAGCGGGGCGGTCGGAGTTCTTCGAATGCGTGATGGCGCAACACCTGGGCAGCGGCGGGGCGTTCTATGTCGAGGGTGCGCCGGTGCGCGAAAGGACGGTCGCCGGACGGATCGGCCGCGGCATCGCCCTGATCCCCGAGGACAGGAAACGTGACGGGCTGATCGAGATCCTGTCGATCCGCGAGAACATCACCCTGTCGTCGCTGCGGGATTTCACCACCGTTTTCGATCTGAACCTGACTGCCGAAGCGAAGGCGGCCGAAAGCTATGTGCAGGAGCTTTCGATCAAGGTCGCCTCGATCGAGAACCCGGTGTCGAGCCTGTCGGGCGGCAACCAGCAGAAGGTTGTCGTTTCCAAGGCACTGATGACCCGGCCCAGGGTGCTGCTGATGGACGAACCCTCGCGCGGGATCGACATCGGCGCCAAGGCCGAAATGTTCCGCACCATGCGCCGGCTTACCGCCGAAGGGCTGGGCATCATCTTCATCACCTCGGATCTCGAAGAGGTCATGGCGCTGTCCGACCGCATCATCGTCATGGCCGACGGCCGCATCACCGGCGAGTTCGACGCGCATGGCGCGACCAGCGAAGACCTCGTGACGGCATCCACGCCCGGCAAGACCGAGGCCACTAGGGATCTCTCGAAGGAGACCGCGTTATGAACAGCGCACCCGCGACCGACACGGAAAAGAAAAACTCGGGCAGGCTTCTGCTGCTGCTGCTGAAGGCCCGGACCTTCATCGCACTGATCATCGTCTTCGTCTTCTTCGCCTTTGCCGCCCCGAACTTTCTCAGCAGCGCGAACCTGATCATCATGTCGAAGCACGTGGCACTGAACGCGTTTCTGGCCATCGGCATGACTTTTGTCATCATCACCGGCGGCATCGATCTGTCGGTAGGTTCGATCGTCGGGCTGTGCGGCATGGTGGCCGGCTGGCTGGTGCTCAACGGGCTCGATTTCGGGCTCGGCTGGACGATGCAGTTCAACACCATCGAGATCATGCTGGTTGTCGTTCTGGCGGGTACGCTGATCGGGCTGATAAACGGGCTGCTGATCACCAAGCTGAACGTCGCCCCCTTCATCGCCACGCTGGGCATGCTCTATGTCGCGCGCGGGGCGGCGCTGCTGTCGTCGGGCGGGCGGACGTTTCCCAATCTCAACGGTAACGCGGAATACGGCAACAACACCTTCTACCTGATCGGCGCGGGCAATTTCCTCGGCATTCCCATCTCGATCTGGATGCTGGTCGCGGTGGGGCTCGGGGCGGCATATGTCGCCAGGCGCACACCGCTCGGCCGTCACATCTACGCCGTCGGCGGCAACGAGAAGGCTGCGGGCCTGTCGGGGGTACGGGTCGATCAGGTCAAGATCGCGGTCTACATGTTCTCAGGTTTCTGCGCCGCGCTTGTGGGGCTGATCATCACCTCGCAGCTTGTCGCCGCCCACCCCGCCACCGGCAACATGTTCGAGCTCAACGCCATCGCCGCGGCGGTTCTGGGCGGCACGTCGATGTCGGGCGGGCGCGGCAAAATCGCCGGAACCATCGTCGGTGCCTTCGTCATCGGCATCCTGTCGGACGGGCTGGTGATGATGGGCGTCTCGGCCTTCTGGCAGACGGTGATCAAGGGGCTTGTCATCATTGCCGCCGTTGTCGTCGATCAGGCGCAGCAAAGGTTGCAGGCGCGTGTGGTGCTTCAGCAGCAGGCATCGCTCAACCAATAGAAATGCCCGCCTGCCCGGCCTCCGGGCGGGCGGCTCGCACCGGGTGGACTCCGCCGCACTTGCATTCGAATCGCCACGGTGACAGAAAACGGAAGTGATCGAAGCCCGCTGCGAACAGTCGCTTTTCGGTCCGTGCACCCATGACGCAGGAAACGGAGGCGAAAGGTCCGGTGTCGGAGAAGCCACTTACCTTCACGGAGGATATCACCGGCCTGCTCGCCGAGCCGCGCCGGCGCAAGATACTCGAATGGCTTCAGGAAGAAGGCAGCGCCCGCGTGCGCGACCTGTCGGCGGCCTTCCAGGTCTCCGAGGCGACCATCCGTCAGGATCTGGAGCGGCTGGAACGCGATGGCCACATCTCGCGCGAGCACGGCGGCGCCCATCTGAACCGCACCCCCGGCCAGCCCGGGGCGATGGTGCTACAGCACATGGAGAACATGGACAGGAAGCGCCGTATCGGCGCGCGGGCGGCGGCACTTGTCGGCGATGGAGAGACCATCATCCTCGATGCCGGCACCACCACCACCGAGGTCGCCACCCGCCTTGCCGACCGGCACAACCTGACCGTCATCACCAACGCGCTCAACATCGCGATCATTCTCGGGGCCATCCCGGGGTTTGCCGTGCACCTGCCGGGCGGCCAGTTCAAATCGCCCACGCTGTCGATCAGCGGTGACAAGGCGGTCGAGTATTTCCACAACATCTATGCCGGAAAGCTCTTTCTGGCGACCGCCGGCGTCGGGCCGGAATCCGGCCTGACCTATCCCAGTTTCGCCGATCTCGAACTGAAGAAGGCGATGATCAACGCCGCATCGCATGTCTATCTCGTGGCCGATTCGACCAAGATCAACAAATCCTCGTTCACGCGGCTGGGTGCGCTCGAACTGATACACACCTTCGTCACCGACGACGGCATCTCGGACAGGGACGCCAGGGAGTTCGCATTACGCGGGATCGAACTTCTGATCGCCGACTGACCCCTCCCACCCGGTCCGCGGAAACAGCGCAAAGGTGCCGCCATGCTTATCGGTCTCAACCCCGTACTTTCGCCCGACCTGTTGTTCACGCTCGCCGCGATGGGCCACGGCGACGAAATCGCGGTGGTGGATGCCAATTTCCCCGGTGCGAGTTGCAATGACCGGGTGATCCGCCTGGACGGGATTTCCGCCACCGCTGCGGTCGAGGCGATCCTCTCGGTCATGCCGCTCGACGATTTCGTCGACGACCCGGCGCATGCGATGCAGGTCGTCGGCGATGCCGAAACCATCCCCGAGGCGGTTGCCGAATTTCAGTCGATCATCGAAAACGTCGCGGATAATCCGGCCCGGATCGCCTCGCTCGAACGGTTCGCCTTCTACGGACGGACGAAATCGGCCTATGCCATTGTCCAGACGGGCGAACGGCGGCTTTACGGCAACCTGATCCTGAAGAAGGGCGTTGTGCGCCCGTCCTGACCGCTACCGGCGGACCGGCTCGGGCGCCCGCGACGACGAAAGGTCCTGCATCGTCGCGGGCACGGCGCCTCAGATCACGCCCAGCGCTTCCATCGCCTCGGCGACGCACACGAAACCGGCGATATTGGCGCCCAGCACGTAATCGCCCGGTGCGCCGTATTCCTCGGCGGTTTCGGCGCAGGTGTCGTGGATATTGCGCATGATCGTCGCCAGCCGTTGTTCGGTCTGCTCGAAGGTCCAGCTGTCACGGCTGGCGTTCTGCTGCATTTCGAGTGCCGAGGTCGCAACCCCGCCGGCATTCGCCGCCTTGCCGGGGGCAAACATCACCCCGGCCTGCTGGAAGATGTGGATCGCATCGGGGGTCGAGGGCATGTTCGCGCCTTCCCCCACCGCCATCACACCGTTCCTGACCAGCTTGCGCGCGTCCTTGCCCGTTAACTCGTTCTGTGTCGCCGACGGCATGGCGATGTCGCATGGCACATCCCAGACCGTGCCACCGGCGATGTAATGGGTGCCCGTGCCCTTGATCCGCGCATATTCGGCAATGCGCTCGCGCCGCACCTCCTTGATTTCCTTCACCAGATCGAGGTCTATGCCGTTCTCGTCCAGCACATAGCCGTTGGAATCGGAGCAGGCCACGACGGTTCCGCCCAGCATGCCTACCTTTTCCATCGTGTAGATCGCGACGTTGCCCGAGCCCGAAACCACAACTCTCTTGCCATCGAAGCTCTGGTCCTGCGTCGCCAGCATCGACTGGACGAAATAGGTGTTGCCGTAGCCCGTCGCCTCGGTGCGGGCGCGCGAGCCGCCATAGGACAGGCCCTTGCCGGTCAGAACGCCGGCCTCGTAGCTGTTTCGCAGCCGTTTGTACTGCCCGAACATGTAGCCGATCTCGCGCCCGCCGACGCCGATATCGCCGGCGGGAACATCGGTATATACCCCGATATGGCGCGAAAGTTCGGTCATGAACGACTGGCAGAAGCGCATCACCTCGGCATCGGATCGGCCCTTGGGGTCGAAATCCGATCCGCCCTTGCCGCCGCCGATCGGCAGCCCGGTCAGCGCGTTCTTGAAGGTCTGCTCGAAGCCGAGAAACTTGATGATGCCGACATTGACCGACGGATGGAACCGGATCCCGCCCTTGTAGGGGCCGAGCGCCGAATTGAACTGCACGCGGAAACCGCGGTTGATGCAGACCCTCCCCTTGTCGTCGATCCAGGGTACGCGGAAGATGATCTGCCGTTCCGGTTCGCAAATCCGTTCGATCAGCGCGTCGTCGGCGTATTCCGGGCGCTTGGCGATCACGCGGCCCAGGCTTTCGAGCACTTCCCGCACCGCCTGGAGGAACTCCGGCTCGCCGGGGTTGCGGCGTGCCACTTCGTCCAGAACCGGCTCCAGTTTTTCATCGAGTTGGGTCATCGATCACCTCGCATATCACCCTGTATGAAACATGTTTCTGCCTGTTAGGTTGTTTTTCGGGCAGATCAAACGCGACATGATGCATATCTGTGCGCCGCCGCAACCGGACGCCGGGGCGTTCCGGAGGAAAGGGGGCATCCCCCGGCCCATGCGCCGGCGCATCACCCGGCAAGATAATCCATATCTTCGACCAGATGGCGCCTTTCCAAATCGGGCAGGATCGGCAGAATGCCGGCAGGAGGAAGAGACTTATCAAGTTTTGGAACCCGTCATTCGTGACGATGGCCGGCAGAGATCGCGACAGGCAGGATCGCACGATCCGGCACGGGCAACGTGCCGGCGTGGGATTTGTCCATGTCGAACCGGCATGGCGCAGATATGCGCGCCGTGCCCGTCTCTTCGCCGGGCGCACCGGATGAGAACCAACAGAACCCGCACCCCAGAGGTGCGCAAACCGGGAGGACCCCATGTCGGGACTTAAGAACTGGACACCGAAGCTCGCAACCGGCGCCTTTGCGCTGGCGGTCGGCCTGTCGCTCGCTGCGGCGCCGGCGATTGCGGCGGACAAGGGATATGTCGGCATCTCGATGCCGACCAAATCTTCGGCGCGATGGATCGCCGACGGCGAGAACATGGTCAAGCAGTTCCAGGAAGCCGGCTACGAGACCGACCTGCAATATGCCGAGGACGATATCGCCAACCAGCTCCAGCAGATCGAAACGATGATGCTGAAGGGCGTCAATGTTCTGGTCATCGGCGCGATCGACGGCACCACGCTTTCCGCCGCGCTGGAAAACGCCGCCGCTTCGGATATCAAGGTGGTCGCCTACGACCGGCTGATCCGCGATTCCGCCAATGTCGACTATTACGCCACCTTCGACAACTTCCAGGTCGGGGTTATCCAGGGCACCTCGCTGATCGACGGCCTGAAGGCGCGTTTCCCCGACGACGCGGTCTGGAACATCGAACTGTTCGGCGGCAGCCCCGACGACAACAACGCCTATTTCTTCTACGATGGCGCGATGTCGGTGATCCAGCCGCTGGTCGACGAGGGCAAGGTCAGCATCGTTTCGGGCCAGACGGGCATGGATACGGTCGGCACCCTGCGCTGGGACGGCGCGGCGGCGCAGGCCCGCATGGATAACCTGCTTTCGGCCAATTACACCGACAGGCAGCTTCACGGCGTGCTGTCGCCCTATGACGGGATTTCCATCGGCATCATCTCGTCGGTCAAGGGTGTCGGTTATGGCTCCGGCGATCTGCCGATGCCGATCATAACCGGTCAGGATGCCGAAATCCCGTCGATCAAGGCGATCATCCGGGGCGATCAGTACGCGACCGTCTACAAGGATACGCGCGAACTGGCCCGCGTGACCGTTGGCATGGTCGACGCACTGCTGCAGGGCAGCGAGCCCGAGATCAACGACACCGAGACCTACGACAACGGCGTCAAGGTCGTTCCCTCCTACCTGCTCAAGCCGGTGGCGGTGAACGCGGACAACTGGGAAGAAACCCTGGTGGGCAGCGGCTACTACACCGCCGATCAGCTCAAGTGAGTTCCTCCACAGGGGTGGCGCCAGCGGCGCCGCCCCATCCAGTCAACAAAAAGAGTTAACGCTCTGCCGGAGGGACAAATGACAGCCATTCTGGAAATGCGGAGCATCACCAAGACGTTTCCGGGGGTCAAGGCCCTCGACGACGTAAACCTCACGGTCGAGGAAGGTGAGATCCACGCGCTCGTCGGTGAGAACGGTGCCGGCAAATCGACCCTGATGAAGGTGTTGAGCGGCGTCTATCCGCACCATCAGTACGAGGGCGAGATTTACTACAAGGGCCAGTTGCAGAAATTCGGCAGGATTGCCGACAGCGAGGAAAAGGGCATCATCATCATCCACCAGGAACTGGCGCTGGTTCCGCAACTGTCGATCGCCGAGAACATCTTTCTCGGCAACGAGCAGGCAAAAGGCGGCGTCATCGACTGGCACGAGACCTTCGCGCGCGCCGCCGAACTGACCGCGAAGGTCGGGCTGCGGGAAAACGTCGCGACGCTGGTCACCAATATCGGGACGGGCAAGCAGCAGCTTGTCGAGATCGCCAAGGCGCTCGCCAAGAAGGTGGAGCTGCTGATCCTCGACGAGCCGACATCGAGCCTCAACGAGAACGACAGTGAGGCGCTGCTCGAACTGATGCTGGAGTTCAAGCGTCAGGGGATCACCTCGATCCTGATCTCGCACAAGCTGAACGAGGTCTCCAAGGTCGCCGACACGATCACCGTGCTGCGCGACGGCCACACCGTCAGCACCTTTCCCAGCGACAAGACCCCGGATATCGAGAACCGGATCATCAAGGACATGGTCGGGCGCGAACTGACCAACCGCTTTCCTCCGCGCGAAAGCCGCATCGGCGAGGTGCTGATGGAGGTGAAGCAGTGGAATGTCTATCACCACCAGCACGCCGAGCGGCACCTGATCCGCAATGTCAACTTCAACCTGCGCGCCGGCGAGATCGTCGGCATTGCCGGGCTGATGGGGGCCGGGCGGACCGAGCTTGCGATGAGCATCTTCGGCCATTCCTATGGCCAGAAGATCAGCGGCGAGGTCTTTCTCGACGGTCGTCAGGTCGATGTCGGCGATATCGACAAGGCGGTGAAGCTCGGCATCGCCTATGTGACCGAGGACCGCAAGGAATACGGCCTGATCCTGGACGAGAGCATCAAGAACAACATGACGCTGGCCAACCTCGAAGGGGTGTCGCGCGGCGGCGTGCTCAACGAACACGAGGAGCGGCAGGTCAGCCGGGAATATATCGGCAAGCTCAAGATCCGCTGTTCGTCGATGCTGCAGGAGGTGGTGAACCTTTCGGGCGGCAACCAGCAGAAGGTGGTGCTGGGCAAATGGCTCTATTCGCACCCCGAGGTGCTGATGCTCGATGAGCCGACACGCGGTATCGACGTGAACGCCAAGTTCGAGATCTACACGATCATCAACGAACTGGCCGCCGAAGGTAAGGGGATCCTCTTCATCTCGTCGGAAATGCCGGAACTGCTGGGCATGTGCGACCGCATCTATGTCATGAACGAGGGCCGGATCGTCGGCGAGCTTCCGGCAAAGGAAGCCACCCAGGAAGCGATCATGCGCATGATCCTCAAGAGCGATGGATAAGAATATGCAACAAGTGCCGAACACGGGCGCAGCGGCTGCGGCCGACGATGCGCAGAACAAGCATACGATCGGAAGTTACCTCAAGGCGAACCTGCGCGAATACGGGCTGCTCTTTGCGCTGATATTCGTCATGGTGGCCTTCCAGATCATGACCGGCGGCATCCTGATGAAGCCGCTCAACATCACCAACCTCGTTCTTCAGAACAGCTATATCGTCATCATGGCCATCGGCATGCTGCTGGTCATCGTGGCCGGCCATATCGACCTTTCGGTCGGTTCGGTCGTCGGCTTCATCGGCGCGCTGGCGGCGGTGATGATGGTGTCGTGGGATCTGCCGGTGCTGCTGTCGGTGATCGTCTGCCTGGCCGCCGGGGTCGTCATCGGCGCGGCGCAGGGGTACTGGATCGCCTATCAGAAAATCCCCGCCTTCATCGTGACACTGGCGGGGATGCTGGTCTTCCGCGGCCTGACCATGGCGCTGCTTCAGGGGCAGTCGATCGGTCCGTTCCCGACCACCTTCCAGCGGCTCAGCTCGGGCTTCATCCCCGACCCGCTCGGCGCGGGACGGTTCCACATGCTGACGGCGGTGCTCGGCGCCGCGCTCAGCCTCTGGGTGGTCTACAGTAATGTCCGCGCCCGCCGCGCCGAGGAACGCGTCACTACCCCGGACGAGCCGTACAGCATCTTCCTGGCCAGAAACGCGCTGATCCTGTTCGCGATCAACTACTTCACCCTTCTGCTGGCCAATTATCGCGGGCTGCCGAACGTGCTGGTGGTGATGGCGATCCTGATCGCCATCTACAGCTTCGTAACCACCCGCACGACGCTCGGGCGGCGCATCTATGCCATCGGCGGCAACGAGAAGGCCGCCAAGCTTTCGGGCGTGAACACCGAGAAGCTGACCTTCCTGACCTTCGCCAACATGGGGATGCTGGCGGCGCTTGCCGGGCTGGTCTTTGCCGCGCGGCTCAACTCGGCCTCGCCCAAGGCGGGCGTCGCGTTCGAGCTCGATGTCATCGCCGCCGTCTTCATCGGCGGTGCGTCGATGTCGGGCGGGGTCGGCACGGTTGTCGGCGCCATCGTCGGCGCCTTCCTGATGGGGGTGATGAACAACGGCATGTCGATCCTGTCGGTCAATATCGACTACCAGCAGGTCATCAAGGGGCTGGTGCTTCTCGCCGCCGTCATCTTCGACGTCTACAACAAGAAGAAGGCCGGGTAGGGCCGGATCCTGTCCGGGCCGGGAGCCTCCCCTCCCGGCCCGGGCGCAACCGCAACCGCATCCGGGCCGCGTGGCGATGACGGACCCGGCCGCAAAAGGAGAATCCGCCCATGCTGCTCGAACTTCGCATGGCCGTGCTGGAGGCGAACCTCGAACTCAACCGCCGGGGTGTCGTTCTCTATACCTGGGGCAACGTCAGCGGGATCGACCGCGCTCGGGGGCTGATGGCGATCAAGCCGTCGGGCGTGGATTACGACGCAATGACGATCGACGATATCGTTGTGGTCGATCTCGACAACAAGGTGGCCTGGGGCGAGCGCAAGCCCTCGTCGGACACCCGCACCCACACCGCGCTCTACCGCGCCTTCCCGGATATCGGCGGTGTCGCCCATACCCATTCGACCAATGCCGTTGCCTGGGCGCAGGCCCGCCGCGCCATTCCCTGCCTCGGCACCACGCAGGCCGATTATTGCTGGGGCGAGGTGCCCTGCACCGCGCCGTTGCCGCCCGATGAGGTGCGCCGCGATTACGAGACCGCCACGGGCGATGCGATCATCCGCCGCTTTCAGGGGCTCGATCCGGCCGCCGTGCCGATGGTTCTGGTCGCCGGACACGGCCCCTTCGCCTGGGGCAAGGGCCCTGACGAGGCGGTGCGCAATGCCGTGATCCTCGAAGAGGCCGCCCGCATGGCCACGCTGACCGTCACCATCGCCGGCCCGCAGCCGCAGCCGCTCGAGGATTATGTGCTCGACTATCACTACGAACGCAAGCACGGCCCCAACGCCTGGTACGGGCAGGCCAGGGGCTGAATGCCAGAGCGGGCGCGGAAAACGGCGCCGGCAAACACGGATATGGCCGCGGGACGGGCCCGCCGGCCGCACGATGAAAGAGCAAGGACATGATAGGACTGAAACCGCTGAAATTCTGGTTTGTCTGCGGGTCGCAGCACCTCTACGGCCCCGAAACGCTGGCGCAGGTCGCCGATGGCGCGCGCACGGTGGCACAGGGGCTCGAGGCCGGCGGCAAGCTGGCGCTGCCCATTGATTTCGCCGGTGTCGTCACCACCTCGGACGAGATCGCCGATGTCTGCCGCCGCGCCTCGGCCGATCCCGAATGCGGCGGGGTGATCGTGTGGATGCACACCTTCTCGCCCTCGAAGATGTGGATTCGCGGCCTCAACCACCTGACCAAGCCGGTCCTGCACCTGCATACACAGCTCAAGGCGGAACTGCCGTGGGATTCGATCGACATGGATTACATGAACCTGCATCAGGCCGCCCATGGCGACCGCGAGGCAGGCTTCATCCACACCCGCCTGCGCCTGCCGCGCAAGGTGGTGGTCGGCCACTGGTCGGACGCCGAGGTTCAGGCCCGCATCGACGCCTGGATGCGCGCCGCGCGGGCCTGGAACGACTGGCACGGCGCCGCCTTCTGCCGTTTCGGCGACAACATGCGCAATGTCGCGGTGACCGAGGGCGACAAGGTCGGCGCCGAGATGAAGTTCGGCTTCTCGGTTCAGGGCTACGGCATCATGGATCTGGCCGACCGGATGAACGAAATGCCGGATGGCGATGTCGCGGCGCTGGCGGCCGAATACCTTCGGCTCTACGATGTCGATCCGGTGCTGGCCCCGGGCGGCGACCGTCACGATGCGCTGCTCTACAACGCACGGCAGGAACTGGGTATTCAGGCGTTCCTCGAAGAGGGTGGCTTCAAGGGCTTCACCCACACTTTCGAGGATCTGCACGGCCTGAGCCAGTTGCCCGGTATCGCCAGCCAGCGCATGATGGCGCGCGGCTACGGCTTTGCCGGCGAAGGCGACTGGAAAACCGTCGCGCTGGTGCGCGCCCTCAAGGTGATGGGCCACGGGATGACCGGCGCAACCTCCTTCATGGAGGATTACACCTACGATCTGACGCCCGGCGGCGAGCAGGTGCTGGGCTCGCACATGCTCGAGGTCTGCCCCTCCATCGCCATCGGCAAGCCGCGGGTGGAGATTCATCCGCTCGGCATCGGTGGCAAGGACGATCCGGTGCGGCTGGTGTTCAACGCCCGAAAAGGGGCCGCCCTCAACGCCAGCCTTGTCGACATTGGCAATCGTTTCCGCCTGATCCTCAATACGGTCAACGCCGTCGATCACCCCGATCTGCCAAAACTGCCGGTGGCCCGCGCGGTCTGGGAATGCGAACCCGATTTCAAGACCGCAATCCACGCCTGGATTCTGGCCGGCGGCGCCCATCACACCGCCTACAGTTACGATGTGACAACCGAAATGCTCGACGATTTCGCGACGATCGCCGGTGTCGAACTGGCGGTGATCGACGCGGATACCACAATCGACCGCTTCCGCCAGGATCTGCGCATGAACGAGGTCTACTGGCACCTCGCCCACGGCATCCGCGCCTGAGCGCCAGGCCGTTTCGCGCTACGCGTCACCAACCGGAGGCACCGCAGGCGGCGGTGCCTCCTTTTCCCGGTCCTGCACAAGCGCCGCCGCTTCCATGCTCCGTTCGCGGAAGGCGCGCGGGCTCAGGTTGGTGTGCTTGCGGAACACCCGCGAGAAATAGAGCGGATCGTCGTATCCCACCACCTGCGACAGCGCCTTGATCGGCATGTTGGTGATCCGCAGGATCTGCATCGCATATTGCACGCGCTGCGCATCGCGCCACTGCACGACCCCGGTACCGACATATTTGCGAAACAGGTGCGACAGCCGCGACGGCGACAGGCAGACGTGTTCGGCCACCTCCTTCACACCCAGCGGTTTGTGCAGGTTCTCGGTGATCAGCGTGCAGGCGGCAAGGATACGGTCGTCGACCACCGTGGTCGTGCTGCGCAGCGCCCTGTCGGCGCGCGCGCACGACAGCAGGATCTGCTCCAGCCGGTTGAACGCGAGGTCCATCGACAGGTTGTCATCCAGCACCGACCATTTCTCGACCTCGGTAAACAGGCGGAACATGTCGCTGAACTGCAATTCGCCGCTGTCGCGCAGCAGGAAGACACCGTCCGACTGCCGCTCCCACTCCAGCCACGGTCTCCAGAAGGCGCGCGGCTGGAAATAGATCCAGCGATGCCACCATTTGTCGGCCTCCGCGGCGCGGCCGTAATAGTGGCGCACATCGGGGGGAAAAAGCAGCAGATCGCCGGGCTTGACGGTGAAGGTCGCTGCCCCGTCGAACACCTGCCCGACACCGTCGACCGTCAGGTTGATGATCCAGCCCTTCATGCCATCCGGCCGGTCAATGAAGAAATCGAGCGCGCCATCCCGCTCGATCGGCGTGATCCCGGCCACCAGCCGCAGATCGAAGCGGAAGCCCGGGAACAGCGGGGCGACCTGGGTATCGCCGTCCGGCGGGCCGGAGATGAAGGCGAGCTTGCGAAAAATACGACGGACCTGCGGGTCCTGCGACGGATCGAATGTGGAATGATCGTCCATGTCTCCAGCCCGATGCTGCATTGTCCCCGTTTCGCGCGCCCACTACCATAAACCAATCGGCCGGCATGGAAAAGTCTAGTGGCGGGCAGGCCTGACCGGATCGTCCATGAACTTGCGCGATCCGCCGAAGATCGAGGAGGAGATTCTGGAATGGCTGTATCGGGTGAATCCTGTGTGCTGGGGCTGGACTTCGGGTCCGACAGCGTGCGGGCGGTCGTCGTGCGGGTTGCCGACGGCGAGGAGCTTGCCGCCGACGTCGCCGAATACCCCCGCTGGGCCGAGGGGCGGTTCTGCGATCCCGCCCGGCAGCAGTTCCGCCAGCATCCCGCCGATTACATGGAGGCGATGACCGCTGCCGTTCGCGGCGCGCTGGCCGGATTCGGCGCCGACCGGCCCGAAATCGTCGGCATCGGCGTTGATACCACCGGCTCGTCGCCACTGCCGGTCGCTGCCGACGGAACGGCGCTGGCGCTCAAGGACGGCTTCACCGCCGACCCCGATGCGATGTGCATCCTGTGGAAGGATCACACCTCGGTCGCCGAGGCGGCCGAGATCAACGCGCTTTGCGCCTCGGGCAGGTTCCCCGATTACATCAGGTATGTCGGCGGCATCTATTCGTCCGAATGGTACTGGGCAAAGATCCTCAACGTGGCCCGGCGCAATCCGACCGCCTTCCGCGCCGCCGCGAACTGGGTCGAGCTTTGCGATTACATCCCTGCCCTGCTGACCGGGGTGGACGACGCGAACAAGATCGTGCGCAGTCAGTGCGCGGCGGGGCATAAGGCGCTGTGGTCGAGCGACTGGGGCGGGTTGCCGGGGCGCGACTGGCTGACCGCGCTCGATCCGGTGCTCGGCAACCTTCCGATGCCGCTTTATGACGAGACCCGTACCAGCGACCAGGAAGCCGGCCGGCTGACGCCGGAATGGGCCGGGCGCTTCGGGATCACGGCGGGAATTCCCGTCGCTGTCGGGGCCTTCGACTGCCACATGGGCGCGGTAGGTGCGGGGATCGAGCCCTATTCCTTTGTCCGCGTCATGGGAACCTCGACCTGCGACATCCTGATGGCCCCGCCCGAAGAGGTTGGCGATACGCTGGTGCGCGGCATTTGCGGGCAGGTTCCCGGCAGCGTCATGCGCGGCTACGTCGGTTTCGAGGCCGGCCAGTCCTCGTTCGGCGATGTCTTCGCCTGGTACGAAAAACTGCTGAGTTGGGGCCGCACCGGTACCGGCAGGAAAGGGTCGCTTCTGCCCGCGCTCGAAGCCGAGGCGGCGCAACTGCCGCCCGGCGCGCTTGGCGAGCGGGCGCTCGACTGGCTGAACGGGCGGCGCACGCCCGATGCCGACCAGACGGTGCGCGCCATGATCGCCGGGCTGCATCTGGGGTCGAGCGCGCCCTCGGTCTATCGCGCGCTGATCGAGGCCACCGCCTGCGGCGGCCGCGCGATCATCGAACGCTTCGTCGAACAGGGCATCCCGGTCAGGAAGGTCGTGGGCATCGGCGGCATCGCCCGAAAATCCAACCTTATCAGCCAGATCTGTGCCGACGTGATGAACCGCGAAATCAGCATCATCGAATCCGATCAGTGCTGCGCCCGTGGCGCGGCGATCTTTGCCGCCACCGCCGCCGGTGGCCACGCGGATATCGAAGCGGCAAAGAACGCAATGCTGAGCCCGGTCGAAAAGGTGTTCAGGCCCAATCCCGAGGCCGCCGCGCAATACGAGGCAATCTATGCCGACTACAAGCGGCTGGGCGCCTTCGCCAACGACTTCTGAGTTCCGGCGGGAAATGCGACCACCCCGGACGGCAGCACCGTCCGGAGTGTTTTCTGCCGACGGTTCAGCGCGCCAGCCAACCGCCGTCGACGTTGAAGATCGCGCCGTCGATGTAATCGGCTGCGGGTGAGGCAAGAAACACCGCTGTCCCGGCGATATCCTCGGGCCGGCCCCAGCGGCCCGCCGGAATACGATCGAGGATCGCCTGGTTGCGTGCCGGATCGTTGCGCAGCGCCTCGGTATTGGCGGTCGCGATATAGCCCGGCGCGATCGCATTGACGTTGATTCCCTGCGCCGCCCATTCGTTCGCCAGAAGCTTCGTCAGCCCGGCCACGCCATGTTTCGACGCGGTGTAGGACGGTACGCGGATTCCGCCCTGAAACGACAGGAGCGATGCAATGTTGACGATCTTGCCGCGCCCCTCGCGCGCCAGCACCGCCTTGCCGAATGCCTGGCAGGTGAAGAACAGCGCCTTGAGATTCACGTCGATCACGTCGTCCCAGTCGGCCTCGCCGAACTCCACCGAATCCGCGCGGCGGATGATGCCGGCGTTGTTGACAAGGATGTCGATGATCCTGCCACCGAACACCTCGCGCGCCGCCATCGGATCGGCGAAGTCGAGCCTGAGCGATTCGGCGCTGTCAATCATCCCCACCGTTTCGTTGCAGGACGACCGTCCGGCACAGATCACATGCGCCCCCGCCCCGCCCAGTCCCACGGCGATCGCCTGTCCGATGCCGGTATTGGCGCCGGTCACCAGCGCGGTTTTCCCCTCGAGCGAGAACGAGATCATCTGAACCTCTCCATTACAGTCGTTTCGGTATCGGGCGGCGCCTTGTTACCGTGTTCCGCGGCGGCACAGAAGTACCGCGGCGGATTATACCGCCCCCCGGGGCAATCCGCGTGGATCACCTCGCTACGGCCATCACCGCGGGCCGGCACTTTTTGGCTGATCATTATCGGGGAGGGCTTCCGCAGCCGGTCTCCGGGGCACTTGCATTGCCGCTGCGATTTCGCTTTCCTGACTAACTGAACAGGACCGCTCCCTTTCTACGCCGCATCGAAGGGGTGCATTGGACAAATCACCGGTATCGCGGCGGACGATCAAATGGAGATCACCTTTCGGCTCAACGGAGAAACCGTCAGTGCCAGCGCCGGCCCGACGTGCAGCCTGCTCGACTGGCTGCGCGGGGAACGCGGCCTGTCCGGCACCAAGGAGGGCTGTAACGAGGGCGATTGCGGCGCCTGCACCGTCATGGTCACCGACCGGTCGGGGGCGGCGCGCGCCCTCAATGCCTGCCTGCTCTTCATGCCGCAGCTTCAGGGCAAGGCAGTGCGCACCATCGAGGGCATCGCCGGCCCCGGCGGGCAGTTGCATCCGGTCCAGCAGGCGATGATAGATCACCACGGCAGCCAGTGCGGCTTCTGCACCCCGGGATTCGTGGTCTCGATGGCGGTGGCCCATGCCAACGGCCAGACCGATCACGACACCCGGCTTGCCGGCAACCTGTGCCGCTGCACCGGCTATGCGCCCATCGTCCGCGCCGCCGAAGCCGCCGCCGGCCAGCTCGTTCCGGACTGGATGGACGATGCGCCGGAGGGGCTCTGCCCCGACGCGGGCAAGGAGGCGGAGGTGGCCCTGCCCACCTCCTCCGACGCGCTCGCAACCTGGTATGTGGCCCATCCCGGGGCAACGCTGATCGCCGGCGCGACCGATGTCGGGCTCCGGGTCACCAAGGGGCTGCGCGATCTGGGGCCGGTGGCCTTTCTTGGCCGCTGCGCCGACCTGCAGCGGATCGAAATCGCCGACGACGCAATCCGTATCGGCGCCGGTGTCACCCTGTCCGATCTGGAACCGGTCATGGCCACCCATCACCCCGGCTTCGCCGAACTGCTCCGCCGCTTCGCCTCGGTCCAGATCCGCAACGCGGCGACCCTGGGTGGCAACATCGCCAACGGATCGCCTATCGGCGACGGTCCGCCGGCCCTGATCGCGCTTGGCGCCACGCTGCACCTGCGCCACGGCCCGGTGCGCCGCAGCCTGCCGCTCGAGGATTTCTTCCTCGATTACGGCCGGCAGGACCGCGCACCGGGCGAGTTCGTCGAGGCGGTCAGCATTCCGCGCCAACCCGATACGCTGCGCTGCTACAAACTCTCCAAACGCTTCGATCAGGATATTTCGGCGGTCTGCGGCTGTTTCAATATCACGGTCGCGGACGGCATTGTTACCGGCGCCCGCATCGCTTTCGGCGGCATGGCGGGCATTCCCAAACGCGCCGTGCATGTCGAAACCGTGCTCACCGGCAAACCCTGGAGCGAGGCCACCATCACCGCCGCCCTTCCGGCCTTTGCCGCAGATTTCACACCCCTGTCCGACATGCGCGCCAGCGCCGGCTACCGCCTGGGTGCGGCGAAGAACATGCTCCGCCGGTATTTCGCGGAACGCGCCGGCATTCCCGCCAGCGTGCTGGAGGTGCGCGCATGAGTGTCGCCCAGCCCCTTCCGCATGATGCGGCGCATCTGCATGTGACCGGTCAGGCGCGCTATCTCGACGATATTCCCGTGCCGTCGGGGTGCCTGCATCTTGCTTTCGGCCTCTCGTCCGTTGCGGCCGGCACCATCGTCTCGATGGATCTTTCGGCGGTGCGCGCCGCGCCCGGGGTTGTCGCCGTCCTGACCGCCGCAGACCTGCCGGCAGAAAACGATATCTCGCCCGCCCCCGCCTTTCACGAGGAGATGCTGTCCTCGGGCGAGGTCTTCTATCTCGGTCAGCCGCTCTTTCTCGTCATCGCCGAAAGTCACATCGCGGCGCGCCGGGCGGCACGGATGGCCGCAATCGGCTATAGCGAACGCGCGCCCGTGCTCGACATCGACGACGCGCTTGCCGCAGGCTGGTATTTCGAGGAGACGCGCGTCTATTCCAAGGGCGATGCCGAGGCGGCGATCGCGGCGTCCGCGCTTATCCTCGAAGGCTCGATCGACATCGGCGGACAGGAGCATTTCTACCTCGAGGGTCAGGCCGCCCTCGCCCTGCCGCAGGAAGGCGGCGACATGGTGGTGCACTGCTCGTCCCAGCACCCGACCGAGATCCAGCACAAGGTTGCCGAAGGGCTGGGGGTGCCGATGCACGCCGTCCGGGTCGAGGTGCGGCGCATGGGCGGCGGCTTCGGTGGCAAGGAGAGCCAAGGCAATGCGCTGGCGGTCGCCTGCGCGGTGGCGGCACGCATCACGGGCCGGCCCTGCAAGATGCGCTACGACCGCGACGACGACATGACGATCACCGGCAAACGCCACGATTTCCGCATCGGCTACCGTGTGGGCACCGATGCGGCGGGGCGAATCAACGGCGTGATCTTCGACCAGTACTGCCGCTGCGGATGGTCGCTCGACCTGTCGCCGCCGGTCGCCGACCGGGCGATGCTGCATGCCGACAACGCCTATCTGCTGCGCAACGCGCGCATTTCCTCGCACCGGTTGCGCACCAACACCCAGTCGGCCACTGCCTTTCGCGGCTTCGGCGGCCCGCAGGGCATGCTGGGGATCGAACGGGTGCTCGACCATATCGCCCATGCGGTCGGTCGCGACCCGCTCGAGGTGCGGCGGGCGAATTTCTATGCCGACGCGACCGGTGCGCCGGCGATCCAGACAACCCCCTATCACATGGCAGTCGAGGATTTTGTCCTCGACGCTCTGGTGGCGCAACTGGCCGAAAGCTCGGGCTACAGCGCGCGCCGCGCCGCGATCGACGAATGGAACTTCACGAATCCGATCCTGAAAAGGGGGCTGGCCCTGACACCGGTCAAGTTCGGCATCTCCTTTACCCTCAGCCATCTCAACCAGGCCGGCGCGCTGGTCCATGTCTACAACGACGGGTCGATCCACCTGAACCATGGCGGCACCGAGATGGGGCAGGGCCTGTTCCAGAAGATCGCGCAGATCGCGGCCAGCCGCTTCGGCGTTCCGATCGGGCGGGTGAAGATCACCGCGACCGATACCGGCAAGGTGCCCAACACCTCGGCCACAGCCGCCTCATCGGGCACCGATCTGAACGGCATGGCGGTCAGGGCCGCCTGCGACGAAATCCGCGGGCGGCTGGCCGGGCTGATGGCCGAAACCCGTCAGACCGACCCGGCATCGGTTCGCTTCGAGGACGGGATGGTCCATGTCGCGGGTGAGGCGGTTCCCTTCGACGAGGTGGTGATGCAGGCCTATCTCGCGCGCGTCAGCCTCAGCGCGGCGGGCTTCTACAAGACACCCGGCCTGCACTGGGACAGGATCGCCGGAACCGGCCGGCCGTTCTTCTATTTCGCCTACGGCGCGGCGGTGAGCGAGGTGGTGATCGACACGCTGACCGGGGAAAACCGCATCCTGCGCACCGATATCCTGCACGATGCGGGCAACTCGCTGAACCCGGCGCTCGATATCGGCCAGATCGAGGGCGGCTATGTTCAGGGCGCAGGCTGGCTGACGACCGAGGAACTGGTCTGGGACGCGAAGGGCCGGCTGATGACCCACGCCCCCTCGACCTACAAGATCCCTGCCTGTCCGGACCGGCCCGATATCTTCAACGTTGCGCTCTGGGACAGGCCCAACCGGGAAGAGACGATCTATCGCTCCAAGGCGGTGGGCGAGCCGCCGCTGATGCTGGGCATCTCGGTGCTGATGGCGCTGTCGGATGCGGTGGCGGCCTGCGGTCCGGGTTATCCGGCGCTCGATGCGCCGGCAACACCGGAGCGTGTCCTTCATGCCATCGAACGGGTGCGCGCATGAGTTTCGATCTGGCAGCGCTCCGGCGGGCAGTTGCGGCACAGACACGGATCGCACGCATCGTGATCGCCGAAACCGCCGGATCGGCGCCGCGCGAGGCGGGCACCGCGATGCTGGTCTGGGCCGGCGGGCAAAGCGGCACCATCGGCGGCGGGGCGCTGGAATTCACCGCCATCGCCACGGCACGCGATCTGCTGGCAGCCGGGCATGGTACGGTTGCGCGCATCCCGCTCGGCCCCGGCCTCGGCCAGTGCTGCGGTGGCGCGGTGACACTGGTGACCGAAGTGTTCGATGCGAGGGCACTCGAAAAACTGCCTGGCCTCATCGCCGGCGGCATCTGCCTGCGGCCGGTGGGCGGTGACCGGGAAGCCCCGCTTTCGGTAAGGCGGCTGCGCGCCGGTCTGCGCAACGGCACCATCGCACCCGGCCTCCGCCTGCTCGACGGCTGGCTGGCCGAACCGCTGCCGGTTCCGGGTCACCAGTTGTGGCTCCATGGCGCGGGCCATGTCGGGCGGGCCATCGTGGCGACGCTGTCGCCGCTGCCGGACTGGCACATCACCTGGATCGACACCGCGCAAGACAGATTTCCGGCCGAGGCGGACACCATGGCACGCGTTCTTGTCGCCGCCGATCCGGTTCGCACGGTCCGTCACGCGCCACAGGACGCTCATCACCTGATTCTGACCTATTCGCACGCGCTCGATCTGGAACTCTGCCATGCGCTGCTCGGCCATGGCTTTGCGTCTGCCGGGCTGATCGGATCGGCGACGAAATGGGCCCGTTTCCGCACGCGTCTGCGGCAGCTTGGCCACACCGACGCCTCGATTGCGCGCATCGTCTGCCCGATCGGCGATCCGTCCCTTGGTAAACATCCGCATGCCATTGCGGTCGGGGTGGTCGCGCGCTTACTAGGGGCAAGCCAAACGAGTCGAGAGGCAGCCATGGATCGCCCCGCGTGACCGCGCTGATATCCGTTCAGGGGCTGCGAAAGGCCTATCCCGGTGTCGTCGCCA